>NZ_JBNBBE010000007.1:157754-236665 GCF_050031795.1 Stenotrophomonas sp. SrG | reverse complement strand
ATCATCCTTCCTGCAGGCGCCTTCACAAGATACCTGCGCATACTGTCAAAGAACTTGGGAGTCGGCCTCAGCGCCTTCCTCCGTATGCCCCGACGTTTCCGTCGTTGCGAGCCGCCCATTATAGCTGGCTTTTCCGCTTCGTCAACACCTTTTTTCGAGGTGATTTGCGTATCGACTAACAGTCGATACCTACCTGGTGGTAGATCACGACCGTTGGTCGTGATGCCCGGAAGACCCGAGGGCCTTTCGTCGAAGCGAGCCGCCTATTATGTCAGGCTTTTCGTTTCCGTCAACACCTTCTTTCGAAGAAGTTGAAGTCCTGTTCCTTCGCGGCTGCCGCCTTGCGGTGGCCCCTGCGTCGGGGGAGGGAAAGTATGTCCCCAACCGCCTCGTTTGTGAAGGGGGTGCATGACTTTTTTTCACAGTTTTTTGCATTCATTCATGCTGGTTCCGCGCCCGAAGGCGCGAAACCCTTGTGGCGCTTAGGCGGCGACCAGCAGCACGCGTGCGAAGTTGCGCTTGCCGACCTGCAGCAGGCCCTCGAAGCCGGGCACGAACAGGTGCTGGGCATCGTCCACCACCTCGCCGTCCACCTTCACCGCACGCTCCTTGAGCTTGCGCGAGGCCTCCGAGTTGCTCGGGGTCAGGCCGGCTGCGGTGAGCAATGCACCAATACGCAGGCCTTCAGCGGGAATGGCCACTTCCTGCAGGGGCAACAGGGTCACATCGCCCTGCCCGGTCACGGCAGCGTTCCAGCCGGCAATGGCCAGCTCGGCCGCGTCGGCATCGTGGAAACGGGTGGTGAGCTCGCGCGCCAGGCGCAGCTTCACCTCACGCGGGTTGAGGGTGCCGGCGGCGACCTGCTCGCGCAGGCTGACCGCTTCGGCCTGGCTGATCTCGAAGGAAAGCAGCTCGATCCAGCGCCACATCAGGTCGTCGCCGATCTTCATGGTCTTGGTCACCATGTCGATCGCCGGTTCGCTGATGCCGATGTAGTTGTTGAGCGACTTGGACATCTTGGCCACGCCGTCCAGGCCTTCCAGCAGTGGCATGGTCAGCACGATCTGCGGCTTCTGCCCGTAGTGCTCCTGCAGGCCACGGCCCATGAGCAGGTTGAACTTCTGGTCGGTACCGCCCAGTTCGACGTCCGCTTCCAGCGCCACCGAGTCGTAGCCCTGCACCAGCGGGTACAGGAACTCGTGCAGGGCGATGGACTGCTGGGCCGCATAACGCTTGGCGAAGTCGTCGCGCTCGAGCATGCGCGCCACGGTGTGCTGGCCGGCCAGGCGGATCATGTCGGCCGCGCCCATCTTGCCGAACCACTCCGAATTGAAGCGCACTTCGGTCTTTTCGCGGTCCAGCACCTTGAACACCTGCTCTTCATAGGTGCGCGCATTGGCCAGCACGTCGTCCTTGCTGAGCGGCTTGCGGGTCACGTTCTTGCCCGAGGGGTCGCCGATCATGCCGGTGAAGTCGCCGATCAGGAAGATGACCTGGTGGCCGAGGTCCTGGAACTGGCGCAGCTTGTTCAGCAGCACGGTGTGGCCCAGGTGCAGGTCCGGGGCGGTGGGGTCGAAACCAGCCTTGACCCGCAGCGGGCGGCCGCTTTCCAGCCGCTGGCGCAGCTCCTCGATCTTGAGGATTTCATCGGCGCCACGGCCGATCTGGGCAAGGGCTTGTTCAATCGAGGACACGTGCAACTCCCGGCGATGCCTTATTTACATGAATGACGTTAAGTACAAGTTAACCGCAAGCGCTTCACAAAAGCCAATAGGCACAAGGGTTTGACGCGATATTTATACCTGTCTATGTTACCGACGTTTGGGCCCGCGCTACCGGGCCAGCCAGGAACACACCGACGATGCTGAATACCGATCAAGGCCGCGCGCGCAAGCAGCGCTTCAAGGAACGCCTTCACGTTCTCCACGACACCGCCCTGCATCGGAAGCTTCGACAGCATCTTCCCGCTGCTTTCAATGAGCGCTGGACCCGCCGCCACTGGATGCACGCCAGCCTGTTCGCCACCATCGGCGCCCTGGTGGCCACCATTGTCCCCGGCTTCTCGCACACCATCGAGTCGCCCTACTCGGTCAGCCATTCCACGCTGGCCCTGCCCTTGCCGCCGCTGTCCCAGGAGCGCCTGAAGCAGGTGCCGGGCGACAGCTGGCAGGTACTGCGCGTGCAGCGCGGCCAGACCCTGAGCAACCTGTTCGACGAGGCCGGCATTTCGCCCACGGTGATGCACCAGGTGCTGGAGCACCCCGGTGCGCGCGACGCGCTGACCAAGCTGCGCCCCGGCGCCGAGATCGCCTTCGACCTGCCGCTGAGCGGGGAGCTGCGCACGATCCGCTTCGACCGCGACGCCGACAACCGGGTGGAGCTGTCGCTGAAGGGCGAACAGATCACCGAGAAGGTCAGCAAGCGTGAGAGCTCCACCCGCCGGGTGGTGACCAGCGGCGAGATCACCAGTTCGCTGTACGCGGCGGCGCGCAAGGCCGGGCTGTCGCCGTCGGCCATCGCGACGATGACCGACGAGATCTTCAAGTACGACATCGACTTCTCCAAGGACCTGCAGCCGGGCGACCGCTTCAGCGTGGTGATGGATGAAACCTGGCGCGAAGGCGAGAAGGTGGACACCAGCAAGATCCTGGCGGCGACCTTCACCTCCGGCGGCAAGACCTACAGCGGCTTCCGCTTCGACCGCAACGGCAAGTCCGAGTACTTCGACGTGAGCGGGCGCCCGCTGAAAAAGAGCTTCATCCGCATGCCGATTCCCTTCGCCCGCCTGAGCTCGACGTTCGGGGCGCGCAAGCACCCGGTGCTGGGCAAGATGCGCATGCACAAGGGCGTGGACTACGCCGCGCGCACCGGCACCCCGATCATGGCCGCCGGCGATGCACGCGTGCAGTTCGCCGGCGTGCAGCGCGGCTACGGCAACGTGGTGATCCTCGACCACGGCCGTGGCCACACCACCCTGTACGGGCACATGTCGCGCTTTGGCAAGATCAAGACCGGCCAGCGCGTGGCGCAGGGCACGGTGATCGGCTACGTGGGCTCGACCGGCCTGGCCACCGGCCCGCACCTGCACTACGAATTCCGCGTCAACGGCGTGCACCGCAACCCGCTGTCGGTGACGATGCCGCCGCCGGAGCCGTTGCAGGGCAGCGAGCTGGTCGCCTTCCGCGCGCAGACCGCGCCAGCGCTGGCCCGCATCCAGGGCATGGAGAAGCTGATCTACGCCGACGCCAGCCCGGCGCCCAAGGCCGACCAGGCCGCTACCACCACGGCCAGCGCGGCCAAGCCGGCCAAGGGCAGCCGCGGCTGATCGCATGCATTGACGGCGGCAACAGGTTGCGCGGAAGCTGCACGCACCCTGTTGAACCGCCTGGCCATGACTTCAGCTGATCCGCATACCCCGCTCTACCTGGGCCTGATGTCCGGCACCAGCGCCGATGGCATCGATGCCGCGCTGGTGCAGTTTCCCGCCGAGGGCGGCTGCCGCTACGTCGATGGGCTCACCCACCCCTGGGAGCCCGCCATCCGCGCCGAGCTGGTGGCGCTGGGCGAAGGCGGCGAGCTGGGCTCACTGGATACGCTGGGCCGGATCGATGCGCAGATCGGCATCGCCTTCGCGGCCGCCGCCAACCGCCTGCTGGAACAGGCCGGGGTGAGCCCGGCGCAGGTGCGGGCGATCGGTTCGCACGGGCAGACGGTGCGGCACCGGCCGCTGGCCGATCCGGCGTTCACCTGCCAACTGGGCGATGCCAACCGGATTGCCGAGCTGACCGGCATCACCACGGTGGCCGACTTCCGTCGCCGCGACGTGGCCGCCGGTGGGCACGGGGCGCCGCTGATGCCGGCCTTCCACCTGGCGATGCTGGGCACGGCCGATGAGGACCGGGCGGTGTTGAACCTGGGCGGGATCGCCAACCTGACCCTGATTCCGCGCGTGGGCACCCCGCGTGGCTTCGATACCGGGCCGGCCAATGCGCTGATGGATGCGTGGTGCGAGCGGCATACCGGCACGCCGTTCGATGCCGATGGCGCGTTTGCGGCCAGCGGGCAGGTGGATGAGGCGCTGCTGGAGCACTGGCGGGCCGAACCGTGGTTCGCGCTGCCGCCGCCGAAGAGCACCGGGCGCGAGCAGTTTCATCTGGCGTGGGCCGAGGCGGCGATGGCCGGCCGCACCCTGGCGCCTGCGGACGTGCAGGCGACGCTGCTGGAACTGACGGCGGCCACGGTGGCCGACGCGCTGCTGGCCCACCTGCCGGAAGCAACGCGGGTGCTGGTGTGCGGCGGCGGTGTTCGCAACCCGCAGCTGCTGCGCAGACTCAGCGCGCGGTTGCCCGGGGTGGTGGTCGAGTCCAGCGCAGTGCACGGGCTGGACCCGGACTACCTGGAAGCGATGGGGTTTGCGTGGTTGGCGCACCGGACGCTGCAGGGGTTGCCGGGCAACCTGCCCAGCGTGACCGGGGCGCGCGGGCCGCGGATATTGGGCGCGATTCACCCAGCGTGATGGGTGCCGCCTAGAACGACTTGACGTCCGGGAGGGCCTGGAGGGCGGCGATGGCTTCGGCCAGGGCGTTTACTTCGGGGTCGTGGAAGCCGCTGCGGACCTCCAGTTCGCTGGCGAACAGGCCCTGCTCGAGCAGGACCACGCAGGTGTGTTCGCGGGTCCAGCCGCGTGCGACGGCGACCCGGCGGATGCGCTCGTTCAGCAGCGGATCGAGATCGCGCAGCACCAGATCAGCCATGTGTATTCCCCCGTTGGCAACGCACCGCCCCCACGGCACAACGGGTTCGATGATGGCCCAGCCGGGGGGTACGGGCAAGCACCCCTCAGCTGGCCGCGCGCAGGTGCCGGCGCTGCTGCACGATCAGCAGGGCGCACAGGATCACCACCGGGATGGCGATCAGCGCGGTGCCGATGAAGAAGAGCGCGTAGCCTTCCAGCAGGGTGCGGCCCTGGGCCAACGACTGCACCGCCCAGCCTGAGAGACCCTTCAGCGCCTTGCCGGGCATGGCATAGAACGAGCTGAGCAGGGCGTACTGGGTGGCGGTGTAGCCGATGCTGGTGAGGCTGGACATGTAGGCGATCAGCGCGGTGCCGGCAAACCCGCCCGAGAGGTTGTCGATGGCCATGGCGATGGCGAAGCTGGTCGGGTCCGGCCCGACGTAGGCCAGCCAGGCAAACGCCAGGTTCGAGGCCGGGCCCAGCACGGCGCCCACCAGAAGGGTCGCCAGCACGCCCCAGCGCACCGAGACCAGCCCAGCGGCGGCAATCCCGACAAAAGTGGCGATCAGGCCGACCGAGCTGCGCACCGCGCCCACCGTCTCTTCGGTCAGGCCGAGGTCGACGTAGAACGGGTTGGCCATCGGGCCCATGATGAAATCGGCCATGCGGTACACGCTGATGGCCAGCAGGATCAGGATGGCGCCGCTGCGGTGCTCGCGCACGAAGGCAATGAACGGCCCGACCAGTGCATCGAACAAGCCGCGCGGGGTCCACAGCGGGGCCGCCTGGGTCTGCACGGCGATCTGCGCGCGCACCGGTTCGCGCGCCATCACCACCGCCACCACGCCCAGCGCCATCAGGCCGGCCATGATTTCATAGGACATCTGCCAGCCGACGCGGGCGGCGATCAGCAGGATCAGCGCATCGGTCACCAGCAGCGCGGTGCGGTAGCCGAGCGCGGCGGTGGAGGTGAGCAGGCCCAGCTGTTCGCTGTTGTCGGCGCTTTCAATGCGCCAGGCATCGATGACGATGTCCTGGGTGGCCGAGGCGAAAGCGACCACGGTGGCCATGATCCCGAACACCAGCATGTGTTCCCAGGCGATACCCAGAATCAGGATCTGGCCACCCTTGGGATGGACCACGGCCATGCCGATCAGGGCGGCGGCCACCACCGCCTGGGACAGCAGCATCCAGCCGCGGCGGCGGCCGAAGCGACCCAGCAGCGGGGCGTCGACCTTGTCCACGATCGGCGCCCACAGGAACTTCATCGAATAGGCCAGACCCACCCACGACAGGAAGCCGATGGTGTCCAGCTCGATGCCTTCCTTGCGCATCCAGAAGCCGAGCGTGTTGCCCACCAGGTAAATCGGCAGGCCGGAGCTGAAACCCAGCAGCAGCATGGCCAGCACCTTGCGCTCGCGCAGGTTGGCCAGCACCCGCTGCCACGGGCGACGGGGCTTGGCGGCCGCTTCACTCATGGGGCGTAGTCCACCGTGAACGGGGCATGGTCGGAGAAGCGTTCATCGCGGTAGATCGAGCAGCCACGCAGGCGATCACGCAGGCCGGGGCTGACGAACTGGTAATCGATGCGCCAGCCGACGTTGTTGGCGCGGGCCGCGCCGCGGTTGCTCCACCAGGTGTAATCCTCGCCGGTGGGGTGCAGCAGGCGGTAGGCGTCGGTCCAGCCCTGGCCGCCGGCCACGTCCAGCGCCTGGCCGGCATCCACGCACTGGCCATTGAGCCAGTCGCGCTCGGGCGGCAGGCAGCCGGAGTTCTTCTGGTTGGATTTCCAGTTCTTGATGTCCAGCGCGGAGCGGACGATGTTCCAGTCCCCGCACAGCACGTAGTCGCGGCCGCTGGCCAGCCACTGGGCCAGGATCGGGCGCAGCCACTCCATCACTTCGTACTTGAAACCCTGGCGCAGGTCGCCGGAGCTGCCGGAGGGGATATAGAAGGACACCACGCTGAGGTTGCCGTAGCGGGCCTCGATGTAGCGGCCTTCGTCGTCAAACGGGGCCCAGCCCAGCGAGGTGATGACCTGGTCGGGCTCACGCTTGCTGTAGATGGCCACGCCGCTGTAGCCCTTCTTGGTGATCGCGTCACGGTAGAAGCAGTGGTGGCCGTCCGGGCGGAACATGGGATCGGTCAGCTGGTCTTCCTGGGCCTTGGTCTCCTGGATGCAGAGCACGTCGGCATCCTGGGCACGGAACCACTCGAGGAAACCCTTGGTGGCGGCGGAACGGATGCCATTGGCGTTGAAACTGATGATGCGCATGCTGACCCGGGTCTGGTACGTAACGGGCAAAGCATACCGGGTTGCCCGGCCCATCGGCTGGCCGGATCCGGCCATTGCAGGGGCCTGCGGCGGCCGGTCGCGAGCCTGAATTGCCGGTCATGCTTTACGATCTGCGCTCCAAGAGAATTGAATAGAGCGTTAGATGAGCGACCACCGTCACCGTTTCCTGCAGCTGGCCTTGACCGCCGATGCGCTGCGTTTTGGCCAGTTCACCCTCAAGTCGGGCCGCCTGAGCCCCTATTTCTTCAATGCCGGCCGCTTCGATTCGGGCGCCAGCATGGTCCAGCTGGCCGCCTGCTACGCCGATGCGGTGGAAGCCACCGGGTTGAAGTTCGACGTGGTGTTCGGCCCGGCCTACAAGGGCATTCCGCTGGCCACCGCCACCGCCTGTGAATTCGCCCAGCGTGGCCGCGACCTGCCGTTGAGCTTCAACCGCAAGGAAGCCAAGGCCCACGGCGAAGGCGGCAACCTGATCGGCGCGGACATGAACGGCAAGCGCGTGCTGATCGTGGACGACGTGATCACCGCCGGCACCGCCATCCGCGAGGCGCTGGGCATCATCAAGCAGGCTGGCGGTACCCCGGCGGGCATCGTGGTGGCGCTGGACCGCCAGGAAATCGCCTCGGAAGACGACCGCCGTTCGGCTGCCCAGGCCGTGGCCGAAGAGGCCGGCATTCCGGTGGTGGCCGTGGCCACGCTGGCCGACCTGCTTGATTTTGCCTCCGGAAATCCGGAACTTGTCGGATACCGGCAGCCGCTGGAGGACTATCGGTCCCGTTACGGCAGCCGTCCTACGCGTTGAGAGCAGGGGGCTCCCATGTCCAGGATTGCCACGTTCACCATCATTGGCCTGTTGCTGGCCGCGCCTGTGCTCACGGCCCAGGCCCAGAGCAAGCACAGCAACACGCCGGCCAAACCGAAGAAGCTGTTCTGCTGGAACGAGGGCAAGGAGCGGATCTGCAGCGATGCCCTGCCCCAGGACGCGGTGAACAGCGCCCGTGAGGAGTTCAGCGTCAACAGCGGCCTGCGCAAGGGCGGGGTGGACCGCACCCTGACCGAGCAGGAGCGCGCCGATGCCGCCGTGGCCGCCGCGCAGCGCCAGCTCGACCAGGCCGCCGAAGATACCCGCCAGCGCACCGAGCAGGCCATGCTGTCCACCTACCAGGACGAGGCCGACCTGCGCCGGGTGTTCGTGGAGCGCACCGGGATCCTGGACAACAACGTGCAGACGGCCAGCTACAACGTGGCCAGCCTGCGCAGCGCGCTGGTGACCCTGCTCGGCAGCGCGGGCGACCGCGAACTGGCCGGCCAGCCGGTGGCCCCCAAGCAGGCCGAGGACATCCGCCTGCGCCACGCCGAGCTGGTGGCGCAGAAGCGCATGCAGGACTCCTACGTGCAGCAGCGCAAGGCGCTGGATGTGGAGATCGAGGAAACCCTGCAGCGGTACCGGTTGTTGAAGGGTGTTTCTACCGACCCGCGCGGGTAAGGTGAAAGCAGCGAAAGGGCGGATGCGCGGGCATCCGCCTTTTTTTATGCACTTTTTACGGGTTGGGCACGGGGCGGGCGTGGAGCGTTTACGCCGTTGGGGAACACGATGGCGGCCTCCCTTCCCTACTACTGAGAACGCCCCGTGCCTGCCTGGCTTTCCTTCGTGAGCGGCGTGCTGGTGCTCGTTGCCGCCGCCTACCTGCTGTACGTCGTGCTTGCGCCCGAAAAGTTCTGACCGGAGCCGACCATGACCGAGATTCTGTTGATTGTGCTGGCCAGCATCGTGCTGGCCTTTCCGCTTGGGCTGTACCTGGCCCGGGTGATGCGCGGTGGGCCGATGCGCGGCGACGCGCTGTTCGGCTGGATTGAAAAGCCGCTGTACCGCGTGCTGGGCGTGAACCCGGCGCGCGGGATGTCCTGGCGTGGCTATGTGGGCGCGTTCCTGCTCAGCAATCTGGTCATTGCCGTGCTGGTGCAGGCGGTCTTCATGACCCAGGCCTGGCTGCCGTTCAACCCCGACCAGATTCCCAACATGCGCTGGGATACGGCGCTGCACACGATGGTGTCGTTCCTTACCAACACCAACCAGCAGCATTACTCCGGCCAGGCGCAGCTGTCGTACTTCTCGCAGATGACCGCGATCACCGGCCTGCAGGTGGTCACCCCGATGATGGGGCTGGCGCTGGTGGTGGCCACGCTGCGTGCGCTGTTCGGCACGGCGCCGGAAGGCGATGCCGCCGAACCCGCGCTGCCGGCCGACCGCCGGATCGACGTGGGCAACTACTATGCCGACGTGGTGCGTTCGTGCGTGCGCTTCATGCTGCCGCTGTGCCTGCTGTGGGCGGTGCTGCTGACCAGCCAGGGCGTGCCCTCGACGTTGGCCGGTGGCCCGACCGCCACGCCGATCGATGCGGCCGCGGGCATGGAAACCCAGAAACTGCCGCTGGGCCCGGTCGCGGCGATGGTGGCGGCCAAGCAGCTGGGCGCCAATGGCGGTGGCTGGTACGGCCCCAACAGCAGCATGCCGCTGGAGAACCCGACCCCGCTATCGAACGCGCTGGAGCTGATCGGCATCCTGCTGATCCCGATCGCGGTGGTGTTCATGCTGGGTGCGTTCACCGGTCGCAAGCGGCTGGCCGCGCTGGTGTTCGGCTGCATGCTGGCGATGTCGAGCGTGTCGATCGCCGCCACGGTGTGGCTGGAAGGCCATTCGGCCACCGCTGCCAGCCCGCTGCTGATGGAAGGCAAGGAAGTGCGCTTCGGTGCCGACGGCACCGCCCTGTGGGCGGCCATCACCACCCAGGTTTCCAACGGCTCGGTCAACGGCATGCATGACTCGCTGAGCCCGCTGGCCGGCGCCGTGCCGATGGTCAACATGCTGATCAGTGCGATCTGGGGCGGCATCGGCTGCGGCCTGCAGCAGTTCATCGTGTACCTGCTGCTGGGCGTGTTCCTGGCCGGGCTGATGACCGGCCGTACCCCCGAGCTGCTGGGCCGCAAGCTGGAAACCCCGCAGGTGAAGCTGCTGGCGCTGCTGGTGCTGCTGCAGCCGATCACCATCCTGGCGTTCACCGCAATCACCCTGGCCATTCCGTCGATCACCGGCACCTCCAACCCCGCGTTCCATGGGGTGAGCCAGGTGTTCTACGAGTATGTATCGGCATTCGCCAACAACGGCTCGGGCTTTGAAGGGCTGGGCGATGCCACCCCGTGGTGGAACCTGAGCTGCACCCTGGTGCTGCTGTTGGGCCGCTACCCGGTGCTGGTGATTCCGCTGATCGTCTGCGCCCAGCTGGCCGCCAAGCGGCGTGCGCCGGAATCGGCCGGCACGCTGCAGATTGAAACCCCGACCTTCGCGCTGACCCTGATCGCGCTGATCGTCATCCTGACCGTATTGCAGTTCATGCCGGCGCTGGTGCTGGGCCCGGTTGCCGACCACCTGTCGCTGACGCTGCGCTGAGACGTGAAACCATGAGTACCTATCCCTTGAATGCAGCTCCTTCCCGCCGCCCGCGCCTGCTCGATGCAGCCGGCCTGCGCCGGGCTTTGCGCGATGCGGTGATCAAACTGTCGCCGCGCCACCTGGTGCACAGCCCGGTGATGGCGGTGGTGATGGTGGGCACGCTGGTGAGCCTGCTGGTCACGCTGACCGGCAACGCGCCGCTGGGCTTCGGCCTGGTGGTGACCGCGATCCTGCTGTTGACCGTGCTGTTCGGCAACTTCGCCGAAGCGGTGGCCGAGGCCCGCGGCCGCGGCCAGGCCGCCTCGCTGCGGCGTGCCCGCCAGGACCTGAGCGCGCGCCGGCTGGCCGCCGCCCATGCCGGGGCCAGCGAAACCCAGGTGCCGGCCGCCGAGCTGCGCCCGGGCGACCATGTGATCGTCAGTGCCGGCGAGCTGGTGCCGGCCGATGGCGAGATCGTGCAGGGCCTTGCGACCATCAACGAAGCGGCGGTGACCGGTGAATCGGCACCGGTGCTGCGCGAGGCCGGTACCGACCGCAGTGGCGTGATCGGTGGCACCAAGGTGCTGTCGGACCAGATCATCGTGAAGATCACCGCCGAGCCGGGCCACAGCTTCCTGGACCGGATGATCGCGCTGGTGGAAGGCGCCAACCGGCAGAAGACGCCGAACGAAGTGGCGCTGACCCTGCTGCTGGCCGCGATGACGCTGACCTTCCTGGTGGTGGTGGCAACCCTGCCCGCCATCGGCGCCTTCGTCGGGGTCAAGGTCGACCCGCTGCTGCTGATCGCGCTGCTGGTATGCCTGATTCCGACCACCATCGGCGGGCTGCTGCCGGCCATCGGCATCGCCGGCATGAACCGTGCGCTGGCGGCCAACATCCTGGCCAAATCGGGCAAGGCGGTGGAAGTGGCCGGCGACGTGGATGTGCTGCTGCTGGACAAGACCGGCACCATCACCCACGGCGACCGCCAGGCGACCCACTTCCATGCGCTGGCCGGCATTGAAGCGACGCAGCTTCGAGAAGCGGCGCTGCTGTCGTCGCTGGCCGACCCGACCCCGGAAGGCAAGTCGGTGGTGCGGCTGGCACGCGAGCAGGGCTGCACCACCGCTGAGCCCGACCGCGCGGACTACCTCGCTTTCAGCGCGCAGACCCGCATGTCCGGCGTGGACCTGGACGGCGGCCGGCGCATCCGCAAGGGCGCGGCCGATGCGATCACTGCATATGTCCGCGAGCTGGGCGGCACCGTGCCGGCCGAGCTGGCCGGGCGCGTGGAACAGGTGGCACGCAACGGCGCCACCCCGCTGGTGGTCTGCGAAGGCCGCCACGTGCTGGGCGTGATCGAGCTGAGTGACGTGGTCAAGCACGGCATGCGCGAGAAGTTCGCGCAGCTGCGCGCGATGGGCATCCGCACGGTGATGATCACCGGCGACAACCCGCTTACCGCCGCGGCGATTGCGGCCGAAGCCGGCGTGGACGATTACATCGCCGAAGCGCGCCCGGAAGACAAGCTGGCCCGCATCCGCGCCGAACAGGCCGGTGGCCGGCTGGTGGCGATGGTGGGCGACGGCACCAACGACGCACCCGCACTGGCCCAGGCCGACATCGGCCTGGCGATGAACTCGGGCACGCAGGCGGCCAAGGAAGCCGGCAACATGGTGGACCTGGATTCGGACCCGACCAAGCTGCTGGCGGTGGTGGAAGTGGGCAAGCAGCAGTTGATCACGCGCGGTGCGCTGACCACGTTCTCGCTGGCCAACGACGTCTCCAAGTACTTCGCGATCCTGCCGGCGCTGTTCGCCGCCACCCTGCCGGCCATGGCCACGTTGAACGTGATGCACCTGTCCAGCCCGCGCAACGCGGTGCTGGCGGCGCTGATCTTCAACGCGCTGGTGATTCCGGCCCTGATTCCGCTCGCCCTGCGTGGCGTGCGCTTCCGCCCGGCCACGGCCACCGCGCTGCTGCGCCGGAACATGCTGGTGTACGGGCTGGGCGGCGTGCTGCTGCCGTTCGCGGCCATCAAGCTGATCGACCTCCTCCTCTTCTCGGTATTTGGCGCATGAACCGCTCCGCTGCTGCTTCGCTTTCCCGCCCGGCGCGTGCGCGCGCCGCCACTCCGGTGTCATTGCAGCACACCGGTGCGCTGCGCCCGGCCATCGGCCTGGGCGTGGCCAGCCTGCTGCTGCTCGGCCTGGCGTATGCCGTGGCCACCACCGGCCTCAGTGCCGCGTTGTTCCCCGTGCAGGCCGAAGGCAGCCTGCTGCTGGACAACCACCAGGTGCGCGGCTCGCGCCTGGTGGCCCAGCCGTTCGTGGGCGACGGCTACTTCCAGACGCGCCCGTCGGCGGCCAACTACGACCCGATGGCCGCCGCCGGCAGCAACCTGGCGCGCAGCAACCCTGCCCTGCAGGAACGCGTCGCCGAGGCGACCCGGACCGTGGCAGCGCGCGAAGGCATTACCGTGGACGACGTGCCCGGTGATCTTGTGACCCAGTCCGGCGCTGGCATGGACCCCGAGCTGTCGCCGGCTGCGGCTGCGGTGCAGGTCAAGCGCGTGGCGGGCAACCGCGGCCTCAGCGTGGAACAGGTGCAGGCGCTGGTGCAGGCGCATACGCAGGGCCCGCAATGGGGCGTGTTCGGGCAGCCCCGGGTGAACGTGATGACGTTGAACCTTGCCTTGGACGGGTTGAAGAACAGCCAGGCGGCAACCGGCGCGACGGAGACGCCTGCGCGATGATGTCGCCTTGCCACCGAACGGCGCACACTCTGCCCCCATGACCGACTCCCGCACCCGACAGGCCGACGCACTGGTGGAAAGCCTGCAGCGCGAGGCCGGCGGCAAGCTCACCGTGTTCCTGGGCGCCGCCCCCGGCGTGGGCAAGACCTACAGCATGCTCGGCCGCGCGCACGAGCAGCTGCGCCGCGGCGTGGACGTGGTGGTGGGGCTGGTGGAAACCCACGGCCGCGCCGAGACCTCGGCGCTGCTGGAGGGCCTGCCGCAGGTGCCGCTGCTGCAGCGCGAGTACCAGCAGCATGCGCTGCAGGAAATGGACCTGGATGCAGTGCTGGCGCGGCACCCGGCGCTGGTGCTGGTGGACGAGCTGGCCCACCGCAACGTGCCGGGCAGCCGCCACGAGCGGCGCTGGCAGGATGTGATGGAGCTGCTGGACGCCGGTATCGACGTCTGGACCACGCTCAACATCCAGCACCTGGAAAGCCTCAACGATGTGGTGATGCGCATCACCGGGGTGCGGGTCAGCGAGACCGTGCCCGATGCGGTGCTGGACCGCCTGCACGATATCGTGCTGGTGGACCTGCCGCCGCGCGAACTGATCGAGCGCCTGCAGCAGGGCAAGGTGTACGTGCCCGAACAAGCCGCGCAGGCGCTGCAGGCGTTCTTCTCGCCCGCCAACCTGACCGCGCTGCGCGAGCTGGCGATGCAGGAGGCGGCCGACCGGGTCGACAACAGCCTGCGTGAAACCCGCGCCGCGCGCGGGGAAGGCAACCTGCCGCTGCGCCGGCGGGTGCTGGTGGCGATCGATGGCGGCGGCCAGAGCGAGTACCTGGTGCGCGTGGGCCGGCGCATTGCCGAGCGCCGCGATGCGCCCTGGACCGTAGTGACCGTGCAGCGCCGCCGCGAAGACGACAGCACCCGCCGCGAGATCGATGCGGCCTTCGCACTGGCGCGGCGGCTGGGCGGCGAGGCCGAGCTGCTGCATGGGCCCAGCATTGCCGATGCGCTGCTCGACCACGCCGCGCACAACAGCGTGTCCACCCTGGTGCTGGGCCGCACCCGCGAACGGCCGTTCGCACGCATGCTCAACCGCACGCTGACCCAGCAGTTGATCCAGCGCGGCGCGCACTTTGAAATCACCATCATCGGCACCCCGCAGGCGCGCGCGCGTGCGCGCCGCCATGGGTTGTCGATGCCCACGCTGAGCACCGGCCGCGACACCGTGCTGGCGCTGGTGGCCACTGCGCTGGCCTGCCTGGTGGCGCTGGTGGCCGAACGCTGGGTGGGGCTGTACGACCTGTCGATGGTGTTCATCGTGGCGGTGGTGGTGGTGGCCGCGCGCAGCCGCACCAGTGCGGCGGTGATGGCCGCGGCACTGTGTTTCCTCGCCTACAACTTCTTCTTCATCGCCCCGCGCTTCACCTTCGCGATCAGCGCGCGCCAGGGCGTGATCACCGTGTTCCTGTTCCTGGTGGCGGCACTGGTGGCCGGGCGGTTGGCCTCGCGCCTGCGCATGCAGGTGGTGGCGCTGCGCGCGGCCAACCGGCATGCAAACGCGCGCCAGGTGCTGGGGGGCCAGCTGACCCGTGCCCCCAACAACGAAGCGGTGGCGCAGGCCGGACGCGAGGCGCTGGAACAGGCGCTGGATGCGCCCGCGTGGCTGCGCATCGGTGCCGACACCAGCACCAGCGGCAGTGCCGCGCCGGGCGACACCGACCTGGCCGCAGCCGACTGGGCGCACCGCCACGGCCAGCCCAGCGGCCGCTTCACCGACACGCTGGCCGGCGCGGAGTGGTGGTTCCTGCCCCTGCTGGATGGCGACGAGCGCGCCATCGGCGTGGCCGGCATGCGCTTCCCGCGCAGTGCGCCGCGCTTGACCCCGGAACAGCGCCAGCTGGCCGAAGCGATGGTGGATGACATCGCGCAGGCCGCGCTGCGCACGCGGCTGGTGGCGGACCTGGAAAAGGCGCACGTGAGCAACGAAACCGAGCGGCTGCGGTCGGCACTGCTGTCGTCGGTCTCGCACGACCTGCGCTCGCCGCTGGCGGCAATGATCGGCTCGGCCGACAGCCTGTCCAATTATGCCGAGGCGATGGGTGCCAGCGACCGCCGCGCACTGCTGGATACCATCCTGGTGGAAGGTGAGCGGCTGGACCGCTACATCCAGAACCTGCTGGACATGACCCGGCTGGGCCACGAAGGGCTGAAGATCAACCGCGACTGGATCGGCGTGGACGAGCTGGTCGGCTCGGCCGCGCGCCGCCTGCAGCGCTACCAGCCCGACGTGCGCCTGCAGCTGGACATTCCCAGCACGCTGGGCCCGATCTGGGTGCACCCGGCGCTGGTGGAACAGGCGGTGTTCAACGTGATGGAGAATGCGGCCAAGTTCTCCCCGCCCGGCACGGCGGTGGAAGTACAGGCGCGGCTGGTGGACGGTGAGCTGCGCATCGATGTGCTCGACGCCGGCCCCGGCATTCCCGATGACGAACGCGCGCGCATCTTCGACATGTTCTACAGCGTGGAGCGCGGCGACCGCGGCCGGCATGGCACCGGGCTGGGCCTGACCATCACCCAGGGCATGGTCGGCGCGCACGGCGGCAGCGTGCAGGCGCTGCCGGGCCGCGACGGACGCGGTACCCTGATCCGCATCACGCTCCCCCTGCTGCAACCCCACCCTGCCGATGACCCCGACGATTCCTGACCCTTCCCATGGCGTGCCACCGGCGCGCGTGCTGGTGATCGACGATGAAGCGCAGATCCGCCGCTTCCTCGACATCAGCCTGCGCGCGCAGGGTTACCGGGTGCTGCAGGCCGCGACCGGGCAGGCGGGACTGGAACTGCTGGTGGGCGAAGGCGCCGACCTTGTCATCCTGGACATCGGCCTGCCGGACATGGAAGGCCACCAGATGCTGGCCGAGCTGCGCCAGTGGAGCCAGGTGCCGGTGATCATGCTGACGGTGCGCGCCAGCGAAACCGAGAAGGTGCTGGCGCTGGACAACGGCGCCAACGACTACGTGACCAAGCCGTTCGGCACCCAGGAGCTGATGGCGCGGGTGCGTGCGCTGCTGCGCACGCG
Organism: Stenotrophomonas sp. SrG; assembly: GCF_050031795.1. NCBI lineage: Bacteria > Pseudomonadati > Pseudomonadota > Gammaproteobacteria > Lysobacterales > Lysobacteraceae > Stenotrophomonas > Stenotrophomonas sp. SrG. The sequence goes on along the minus strand of NZ_JBNBBE010000007.1, from coordinate 220,376 downwards.
CACGGTATCGGCCGATGGGGTGTTGCCGCATTTCGATGACGGCCACCTGCACATCGACCTGGTGCGCCGCGAAGTGCACCTGGACGGCGCGCCCGTGGCGTTGACCCGCAAGGAGTACGCGTTGCTGTCGCTGCTGCTGCGCAACGCCGGCCGGGTAGTGACCCAGCCGCAGATCCTGGCCGAGATCTGGGGGCCGACCCACCAGCACGACACGCACTACCTGCGCATCCTGGTGGGCAAGCTGCGCCACAAGCTGGGTGATTCAGCGCTGGACTCGCGTTACCTGTTCACCGAACCGGGCGTGGGTTTGCGGTTCAAAGGGTAGCCGGGGTGCGCGTTGTATCGACCAACGGTCGATACCTACCGGCGATGTCGGCGTTGGCTGCCGACCTGCAGGGGATATCGGCGTTGGCTGCCGACCTGCAGGGTAGGTACCGACCGTTGGTCGGTACTCCTTTCAGAAACCCAATTCCACGCCCGGCAGCAGCGGCTGCAGCTGTTCGCGGAACAGGGTCTTGATGCGCTCCAGCGCAGCCTCGTCGTTGCCTTCGAAACGCAGCACCAGCACCGGGGTGGTATTGGAGGCGCGCAGCAGGCCCCAGCCGTCCGGGAAGTCCGCCCGCAGGCCATCGATGGTGGACAGGCGCGCGCCGGCGAACGGCGAATCCTCCACCTGCGCGGCCGACACGAACATCGACACCAGCGCGTGCGGGGTACCCGATTCCACCGGCACCTTCAGCTCCGGCGTGGATACGCTGTCAGGCAGCTCATCAAGCACTTCCGACGGGGTTTCTTCGCGCTGGGCCAGGATTTCCAGCAGGCGCGAGGCGGCATACAACCCATCATCGAAGCCGAACCAGCGCTCCTTGAAGAAGAAGTGACCGCTCATCTCACCGGCCAGCTCGGCATCGGTTTCGCGCATCTTGGCCTTGATCAGCGAATGCCCGGTCTTCCACATCATCGGGCTGCCGCCGTTGCGCAGCACGTAATCGGACAGCTTGCCGCTGCACTTCACGTCGTAGATCACCAGCGCGCCGGGATTGCGCTGCAGCACATCGGCCGCGAACAGCATCAGCAGGCGGTCGGCGTAGATGATCCTGCCTTCGCGGGTAACCACGCCCAGGCGGTCGCCATCGCCATCGAAGGCCAGGCCGATATCCGCATCGAAGCGCTTCACGGTCTGGATGAGGTCTTCCAGGTTGTCCGGGTCGCTCGGGTCGGGGTGGTGGTTGGGGAAGGTGCCATCCACATCGCAGTACAGCGGAATGACTTCGGCACCAATGGCTTCCAGCAGCGGCTGGGCCAGTTCGCCGGCCACGCCGTTGCCGGCATCGGCCACCACCTTGATCGGGCGGTCCAGCTGCACGTCATCGGCAATGCGCTGGATGTAATCGGCGTTGACGTCGCGCTGCTGCAGGCTGCCCGGTTCGGCCGCCACGTGCAGCTGGCCATCGCGGATGCGCTGGTACAGCTCGGTGATGGCATCGCCGGAGAGGGTCTCGCCGCCGACCACGATCTTGAAGCCGTTGTAGTCCGGCGGGTTGTGGCTGCCGGTGACGGCAACGCAGCTGCCGGCACGCAGGTGGTAGCTGGCGAAGTACACCACCGGGGTGGGCGCCAGGCCGATGTCGGTGACATCGCAGCCGGCGCGGCGCAGGCCTTCGATCAGGCTGGCGCTCAGTTCCGGGCCGGACAGGCGGCCATCACGGCCCACCACGATGTCGCGCAGCCCCTGCACCTGCAGCACCGAGCCGATGGCCTGGCCGATCAGCACCGCCACCTGCGGGGTGAGCTCGCGACCGATCACGCCGCGGATGTCATAGGCGCGGAAGATGCCTTCCGGCACCTCATGGCCCGGGCCGGTGGGCAGCGGCGGCGGTGCCACGCCCGAACCGGCGGCCGGGGCCGGCTCCAGCAGCGGCTCCTGTACCAGGCTTTCGCGCAGGGTCGGGCCGTGGTCGGCCTCGCTGGCGGCGGCACGGCGGCGCGGCAGGGGCACGCGGCCTTTGCCGAACTGCAGCATGCCGGCGATGGCCAGCAGCAGCAGCGCGACGATGATGGACGGAATCGCGCCCAGGCCCAGCGGGCCCGGTTCGATGTCAGGCACGGCGGCCGCCAGGCGCAGCCCGCTCTTGCCGATCGGCCGGGCCAGCCCTTCCGCCGCCTGGGACAGGCTGCTGTCGCCCTGCTCAATGATGTTGTGGGTGCCCTGGCGCAGCGCCAGGTAGCCAGCGGACGGCACGCGCACCTGGTCGAAGGTGCCGGTCAGGCGCAGCAACGGCTGGCGTACGTAGATCACGGCCGGCCCCGTGGTGCCCAGCTGCACCGGCACGGCAAGGCCCAGGCGCTGGCCACCGGCGTCGCGCACCACGCGCGCCACCACGGTATCGCCGGCAATGGCCGATTCCAGCAGGCCCAGGCGGGCGTACCCGAAGGCCTTGGGATCGGCATAGGCTTGGTCCAGGTCGGCGGTGAGCACCTGCACGTCTTCGGTGCCCGGCCAGCCTTCACGCACGGCCAGTGCGGTGGCATCGGCATCGCCGGCGGCCAGCGCGGTACTGACCCGTTCGCTTTTCACCAGGGTGCCCAGCTGGCTGCTCTGCCCTTTGAGTGCGGCGTCCACGCCCTGCACGATCTGGTCGCGGGACTGTTCCAGCGCCTGCCCTACCGAGGCCTGCCGCCATTGCCGCACTCCGCTCCAGGCAAACCACAGCGCCAGCAGGGTCAGCAACCCCACCAGCAACAGCCCGTTACGCTTGCTTGTCAATCGCGGCTGTCCTTCCGCCGTTGCCTTGCTCATTGATGTTCCCCCTGTCAGCGCACCCCGGTATGGCCGAATCCACCCGTTCCCCTGGCGCTGTCGGTGAAAGTATCCACTACCTGCAGGCCGACGCGTGCAATCGGCAGCACAACCAACTGTGCAATACGGTCACCGGGTTGCAGCGTGAAGGCCTCGCGGCCGCGGTTCCAGGCGCTGATCAGCAGCGGGCCCTGGTAATCGGCATCGATCAGGCCGGTGCCGTTGCCCAGCACGATGCCGTGGCGGTGGCCCAGCCCGGAGCGCGGCAGCACTACCGCGCACAGGTTCGGATCTTCGATGTGGATGGCGATGCCGCTGGGAATCAGCGCCGTATCCCCCGGCTGCAGGGTGAGCTCGGTTTCCAGCGCGGCGCGCAGGTCCATGCCGGCGCTGGCTTCGGTGGCGTAGGCCGGCAGCGGCCAGGTATCACCGAAGCGGGGATCGAGCAGCTTCACCTGCAGCGCGTGCAGGGAGGGGGCTTGGGTCATGCGTGCAACCTCTGGGCAATCAGGGACAACAGTTGTTCGGCCAGCAGCGCCTTGGTGGTACCGGGGAACACCTGCTCCCCGCCCTGCCAATAGGCGGTGGCTGCATTTTCGTCGCTTTCGAAGCCGCCGTTTGTGATACCCACCTGATTGGCGATCACCAGATCCAGCCGCTTGTCGACCAGCTTGCCGCGCGCGTACTTCTCCACATCGTGGGTTTCGGCGGCAAAGCCGACCACCAGCTTGAGCGCGTTGGTCTGCTGGGCCACCTCGGCGAGGATGTCCTGGGTGCGCACCAGCTCCAGCGTGAGGGTCTGGGTGCCGGCGGTCTTCTTCAGCTTCTGCGGGGCCACCTGGCGGGGGGTGTAATCGGAGACGGCGGCGGCGCCTATATAGATGTCGGCCGGCAGCGCATCCAGCACGGCGCTGCGCATCTGCGCCGCCGAGCGCACGTCCACCCGCTGCACCCCGGCCGGGGTGGCCAGGTGCACCGGGCCGCTGACCAGCAGCACCTGCGCGCCCTGGCGCACGGCGGCGGCGGCCAGCGCGTAGCCCATCTTGCCGCTGCTGCGGTTGCCCACGTAGCGCACCGGGTCCAGGTCTTCATAGGTGGGGCCGGCGCTGATCACCACGCGCAGGCCTTTCAGTTCCTGGGGGGATTCGGGCGCATCGGCCGGACCCTGCAGGGCGGCCAGCGCGGCCACGATGGCATGTGGTTCGGTCAACCGGCCGGGACCGGATTCGCCCTCGGCCAGCGGGCCGTCTTCCGGGCCGACCACCTGCGCACCGCGTTCGCGCAGCAGGCTGATGTTGGCCTGGGTGGCCGGGTGCAGCCACATGCGGTGGTTCATCGCCGGGCACACGGTGAGCGGCGCGGTGGTGGCCAGGCACAGGGTGGTGACCAGGTCATCGGCATGGCCGTTGGCCAGCCGGGCCAGCAGATCGGCCGTGGCCGGGGCGACGATGACGCGGTCGGCCCAGCGGGCCAGCTCGATATGGCCCATGGCCTGTTCGGCCGCGCTGTCCCACAGGGTGGTGCGGGTGGGCTGGCCGGACAGGGCCTGGAAGCTCAGCGGGGTAACGAACTGCTGGGCCCCGGCGGTCATGGCGACCTGCACCTGGGCCCCGGCGTCGCGCAGGCGGCGCACCAGTTCCAGCGACTTGTAGGCCGCGATGCCGCCACCCACGCACAACAACAGCTTCTGGCCTGCCAGCGGGCGCGCCTGCGCCGGGGAAGCCTGGGGGGAGTCAGCCACCTGCGAATTTCCTGTCGAACCGAGGCGATTAGCTTACCCGATGGGCTGTGCGGGGCTGATGCCCCAGGGGCATAAGGAGTGGGTTTTTGGTCATGAAGGCTTGGCGGGTGCCTCTCGTGGGGCGGCCTGCCCTTGCGGTATGCGAACATCTTGCGCTTGCGACCTACCGGCGGACGGGGAATTACTCCGGCAGGTCAGCTCTGAAGCGTGACAAGGGAAAATCACGATGCCTGTTGAAGAAATTGCAGGAAGCCTGCTCGGCGGCATTGGCAGGTTCATTGCCTGGATGTTCGTTGACCTGCTGTTCCATACCGTCATATTGGGCACCGGCTATATGGTCCTGAGCGTGCTGGCGCCGAATAAGGAGCGTTCGGAGAATGCCTGTGCTGCTGCCGGCCTGATCACCTGGGCTCTGATTGCGCTGACCGTGTTCGGAATCTATCGCGCCACACTGGCATAGCCGTCCAGGCAAGTTGACAACTTGTCCAGTGCATCGCGCGTTGCGGTTGTTAGCATTGAATGCAGTAGATCAAGGATCGTGAACTGCCTGTGGCCACCTCGTCTTCCCCTGTTGTATTGGACACCCCCCTCACCTGCGAGGACGCGTTCGCGGAGATCGAACGACACGTTCGTGCCGGTGTACATCCCGATCGCATCCGGTTGGGCTATAACGAGCGCGCCCTGTATTGGGTGTGCAACAGCAGCCTGCTTCACCATGACGGTCCGGACGAGGCCACGATTGTCGGGCGCATCGAGGCGCACCTGGCGCTGGTCTCCCTGCTGCTGGCCAAGGGGGCGGATCCCAACAAGGCAGCCGGACGTGGCGCCACACCCCTCTCGACCACCTGCCGGGACTTCATCTTCAGCCCGGCCGCGTGGGCGGTGGAGAAACTGCGCCGGCTCCTCGCCGCCGGGGCGAACCCTCGCCTGACCAAGGATTCACCGATCTGCACCGTGCTTGGCCTGCGCGACATGCGCGGCGAAGTGTGGAACCCGGCGTTTGATGCGGATGCAGATCCGGCGGAGATGGGCTACATCTTCGACGCCGTCGACGCGCTGCTGCAGGGCGGCGCCAGCATTGAAGCCATGGACCACCGGCAGATGTACACACCAGTGTTGATCGGCGCGTACCTGGGCAGTGTGCCGCTGCTGCGGTTCCTCGCGGAGCGCGGCGCCAACGTGCACGTGGTCAATCCCGCTGGTTCCACTGCGCTGATGTATGCGGCGGGCGACGTGGACGGACTGAAAGCCAGCCGCGGTGGCATCTCCACCACATGGCACCGGATGGGCGACCCGGTGGCCGTTGCCCGGCTGTTGATCGAATGGGGCCTGGATCCCGCCGCTGCCAACGAGCGCGGCCGCACGCCGCTTACCCTGGCGTTGAACGCCGGCAATGTTGACGTGGCGGCGGTGGTGGCGGAAGCCCTTGCGGGACACGGCAAACTTCTGAAGGCGGATGTGCGCCGGTTCAAAGGTACGGAGTTGGAGGCGCAGGTGGCAGCACTGGCCACCAGCGGCCGCACAAGCAAGCCGCCCAGGACGCAGACGAAGCCGGTGGGTGCCGCGCAGGCCGCTTCATGGGACCGCGCGCGCCAGGAGATGAACCACCCTGATGCATGGCAGCGCCCTGCCTGGTTCTGCGCCTACAACAAAGCATTGTTCGAACACCTGGCCAGCGGCGGCCACCCGGCCATTCCGGTAAACCTGCTGTACGCCGATTACACCGACGCGCTACGCACGCTGCACCTGTCGAAGACCAAGGACTGGATCAGCCGCAGCGGGGTGGTGACGGTGAAGCCGGACATCGTGACCTGGGACAGCCTGCGTATCAGCTATTCGCAGCTTGATGGGGATGACCTGGTCTGCCGAGAGGAGATCGTCATGCCGATGTCTCCCGAGCAGCAGCCCAGCATCGAAGCGGTGGTGGGAGCCGTTGGGCAGTTAGGCGCCCGGCACTTGAAAATTGGTGTTTGACCCAACTAGATGGTTTCGCACGTCGCAACGTCGCAAGATCGCAACGCTCGTCCCCCCAGAGAATGAGACTCCAAACAAATGAACGAACGCCCTATTCCGGAGGCCGCTCTGGCGGATGAGCATTCAGTCGAGATGCTGAGAGTCTGGATCGCCGCAAAAGGGCTTCACTGTTCCTTGAAAGTTGGGATGTACAAGGAAGGGAAGACATCATTGGAAGAAAACGCCTGGGGCACCATCTTGGCAGACGTTGCACGTCACATTGCTGCCGCTCTGGAGGATGGATATGGCGTGGATCCTGAGGAGTCACTTCGCCTCATCAGGGCCAAGTTCGATGCTGAGCTCGGTGCCTCGCCACCGCGCATGACAGGCGGCTTTGTGCAAAAGCAGTGACGCCTCGCCCCTCCTTATGCCCCCCCTTCGCGCCCGCATCAGCATTCAATGCGCCGGGCCCGTATATCATGAGGCCTCGAACGCAGCCTTCGGCTCCCTTGCACCTTGCAGGGGCATCAACTCGGGATCATGGCGGGATGAGTTCCAGTATCGACTACAAAGTCTTAGCGTCGTGGTGCCAAGATGCCATTTCGATCCTGGCCAGTACCGGTGTGCCAGATAAGATTGTTGGCATGCAACGGACCGCAGTCGTAAAGCTCGCTGGATCGCCCGCTCTGTACTCAATTGCCGACAGCCTGGCAGAGGGACTCAGCCACCTCCCTGACGAGGAGCGGGTGGATGCCAGTAAAGTGCTGGTCGAACGGCATGGCTTCGATTTCAACTTGTTTGTCGACAGGAATATGAGGAAGGTCTGTGCAGTATTGAGGCGTGGATCAATCAAGAATGATTCAGAGTTCAGAGTACTGGCCGACTTTTCCAGTGACACCACACACGACAGAATGATAGTTGACTTGGCAGACGGCCTCCTTGCCAGCTACCAGACGTCGAAGCGTGCATCTGAAGACTCCGACTTGTTGCGTATCGCCAAACAGATGGCTGCGTTAAGCCCCCTGGTGTCGCTGATCGACTCACAGGCAGCCGAGGAAATCCTTGCGGCTGCAGGAAATATTCACACAGAGGATAGTGAGTCAGTTCATAGGTGGGCGGCGCTTCGAAGCGCAGAGACCATCTACTATGGACATGACCTGGCTGCATGGGGGAACATCGTCTCCCAGAAGATAGGGAAGATGGACGGGGAATCTTTGTGCATCGCCATAACGGATGATGAGCAAGGACCATGGCCGGTGTTGCGGCTCGCCAACAAGTTCATCCTGGTTGAACTTATCCAAAGCCTGCACTTTTTCGAGTACATGGCCTTTCAGGAAGACGGGCGCCAGCTTCTGTTTGATACCCATCACAACACAATCGTGTTCTCTCCAGCTCACGCGCCTTAACGCAGAAGTTGCGAAGGGCGGCGCGAGGCTTACTGGCACCCCACTTCGCTGCCCCCCTTGCAGCGACGTCGCAACGGGGCCGGTCGTATGCAGGATCGTCGTTCCAACGCTCGGATTTACGAAGCCTCCAGCCCTACCCATGGAAGACCTTGATGTTGCCAGCATCCAGATATGTCGAAGTACTTCGTCACCACTATGCAGAAGCATGGAAGGGGACGATGCGGGAGACTGGCTTCCCGGCCAGCCCACACGCCCGGCTTTCACCTATGTTCGAAGTCCTCAGCTTGCCGCCGGGCTCCGGTCGTGACATGTGGACGTACGCAACGGTAGGCATGTCTGAAGGGATGCGCAACCCAATCGAGCTTCATATGTTGAGTTCGCGTCCCAGTGCTGAAGTCCCTGAGGTGTTGGCGACGGTTGCCAGCTATCACCGGGAAATCGGAGGGATAGGGCTGGGGGACACCGTCTACTTTGGCAAGCCGTGGATCGGTGAATCGGCGTGTGAGCATGGCCTCTTGTCGCTCCCGTATCTCGACGGGCCCACCACTGAGATCGCCGATCTTGGCAACGGTGCCAGAATCAGCTGCTACTGGCTTCTTCCAATCACCAGATCAGAGGTTGATTTCAAGAAGGAGAATGGCCTGGACGCGTTGGAGACGTTGTTCGAGGCATCTGGGTTCGACTATCTTGAACCGCTTCGGAGCCCGGTGGTGTAGCAGACGGCACCGTAGGGAACTTGCCGGGCGGTGCATCGCTGAATGGCCAGTGGTCCGCTGGACTGGAGCATGATTCGGGTAGCCTCAGTCAGCTCGAAACCGCCATCGTTGTTGAGGGGGATGTTGAATGAGTGTTGGACCAGCCACGAGGAAGCTACTGGAACTCAGCTCGCCAGCCTTGTCGCCTGGCGGCACGGGGATCGACCTGGAAGCTTGCATGCAGCTTGGCGGCGTACCCATGGAGTTGGCGGGCATTCTTGGCGAGAAGAACGGCTTCCATGCATTCGAATCCGCCCTGCACTTCTTCCCATCCAACGACTCTCCTTCAAGCGTTGGACTTGATGATTGGAACAGCGATTCCGGTTGGCGGAGCGAGTTCGGCGAACTGGCCGACGGATGCCTGTTCTTCGCAGAGGACGTCTTCGGCGGTCAGTTCTGCTTGAAGGATGGCAGGGTTTGGCAGTTTGATCCGGAGACCGGAGAGTTGACCTTGCTTGGCGAATCGCTTGAGGAATGGGCGGCTGCCGTGCTTGGTGACTTCGCGTTTCTGACTGGCCATCCGGTTGCAAGGGAATGGCAACTGCTCCACGGGCCTCTGCCTGCGAACATGCGACTGGTGCCCAAGGTTCCGTTCGTGCTTGGCGGGCCGTTCTCCGTTTCCAATTTGTCGCCCATGGACTCGGAGCGGGCCATGAGGGTGCGTGGGAATCTTGCCAGACAGATCAGCAACCTTGCCGATGGCGAGAAGATTCGCCTCGTGACTGGGGAAGGTCTCTAGGCCGATCGTCGGTTGTCCGGCTCAACCACGGTTCTCCCCGATTGGCCGCGCGACCGCTCTCCAATGTCGCTGACTACGCGCGCCGCGATGCTGGTTCCGACAGCTCCAAATTTGGTGTTCAGTACCAAGATGCCAGCGGAGCTACCATTAAGTCTTACAACTTCCTGCTGGATCAGAACGGGACTCCTTGATGACCACGAGATTTTTTTTATTGGTCTTGTTGCTTGGGATCGGATCTGCGTGCGCTTCACCGAAACCAAAGCAACAAACGCGAAAGCTCGTTCAGGCTACTATCGTGGAGCGATCAGCTATCCCGCCTTTTAGCGGCTACCTGCGCACCTATGTGGGGTTCAAGGTTAAGGCAGATAGTTCTGAGCTTGATTTTTTCTATCCGTATTTTGAAGAGGGCAAACGCTTGCCTGAGGTCGGCGATGTCTGTGATCTCGCATATCACACGGAGTCAGTTGATGGCCATGTTGGAAACATCGCCATCAACGCCAAGGGTTCGAAAGTGGTTGACAGTTTTGAATGCGAATCAAAGGGGACGGAGATGGTTGATTTCCACCCATAACGCACAAGGCCCGCATCGCGGGCCTTGTCGCTTACCGAGCAGGAAGTGGCGAGATTTCTTGCGCAGTCGATGCAGGAAGGCGTTCTTCAACCAGATTCCGGCACTCGCATGTACCGCCTTACTCAGCCCGGTTGATCCCCGGGCGAACTGCCTTCGCCGTCTGAAACGTGCCAGAATTTAAGCGCGAAGCCCGATGGCAGCTCGCACCCGCAGACTCCGATCTTATTGCTTATAGCCAAGCATACGCCTGCGCTGAGCCCACTGGTGTCGCTGATCGACTCAAAGAGTGCTGGGCAATCCTTGCGACTGCAGGAAATACTCGCACAGAGAGTGGCCATGAGAACGGGTTCAAAACTAACCTCGCAACTCTGAATCCAGGCACATCAGGCCCGTTTTTCCAGAGCGGGGATGGACCTCGACCTTCCAGCAGATAGCCCGTACTTCCGCGAACTTAGAGATCGACAAAGGCGTGCTCGTCCAGACCACGACCTAGGGGCCAGATCAGCCTAGGTAAGTCTTCTCATAGTCCCTGACGTTCTTATTGGGCACTTCCCTATCGCCCAACGTCGCGAAGTGGTTAACACTGATCGGCATGACCATCAAGCACTGGCCGAAAGAAGATCGTCCTCGCGAGAAGCTTATGGGGCGCGGACCGGGGGCCCTCACCGATGCAGAGCTATTGGCGCTCTTCCTTGGGACCGGCTGCAACGGGCTGAATGCGCTTGAGCAAGCGCAACTTCTGGTGCAGGCGCACGGTCCCCTCCGCCGTCTATTGGACATGGACGTGCGGCAGCTGAAGAAACTGCCCGGACTTGGACTTGCCCGGGCCTGCGAATTGGTCGCCGCACTTGAACTGACCGACCGCTATCTGCTTGCTGACTTGGAACGCGGAGAGAGCATGCTCGATGCAACGACCTCCATGCGCTACTTCAAGCAGCGCTTGCGCGGACGAAAGCAGGAGATCTTTGCCGCACTGTTCGTGGACACTCGAAATCGGGCCATCGCCTTCGAGGAGCTTTTCACCGGGACCATCGACTCTGCCGTGGTGTACCCCCGCGAGGTCGCGCGCCGCGCCTTGCTCCACAACGCGGCAGCCGTGATCGTTGGGCACAACCACCCCTCGGGAAATTCCACTCCCTCACAGGCAGACCGCCAGATCACCCGGCAGTTGGTGGAGGCACTGCCCTTGGTCGGCGTGCGATTGGTCGACCACATCGTGGTGGGGGATGGCGCCCCGGTTTCTCTGGCATCCCTTGGCTGGCTCCGACGAGACCTCTCTTTCCGAAGCTGAACGGGCCGGTCAGCCCAGTCCCCCTGTCCTTAAGGCCTCCCGCCCCACCCCACGCCCGCCTTCCCGCCCCCGCTGTGTCCCGGTTCAATGGATCGGGGCGGCTTCTGGGCTAAAATTGCCGATTCCGCCGCTCCAGTCTCAAAGCAGGCCCTGTGAAAAATCTCCTCCGCGCCCTGATCAGCCAAGGCATCGAAGCCTTGCGCGCCAACGGCACTCTGCCGGCCGATACCCTGACCCCGGAATTCGTGGTGGAACGCCCGAAGACCCGTGAACACGGTGATTTCGCCACCAATGCCGCCATGCTGCTGGCCAAGCCGGCGCGCAGCAACCCGCGCGCCCTGGCCCAGGCCCTGCTGGATGCGCTGCCCAAGAGCGATGATGTGCTGCGCGTTGAGATCGCCGGCCCGGGCTTCATCAATTTCCACCTCGCCCCCAGCGCCTACCAGCGCGAAGCGGCCAGCGTGCTCAAGGAAGGGGCCGATTACGGCCACAACCTGAGTGGCAACGGCCGCACAGTGGGCGTGGAGTACGTGTCGGCCAACCCGACCGGGCCCCTGCATGTGGGCCACGGCCGCGCGGCGGCCATCGGCGACTGCCTGGCCCGCCTGCTGGATGTGAACGGCTGGAACGCCAAGCGCGAGTTCTACTACAACGACGCCGGCGTGCAGATCGAGAACCTGGCCCTGTCCACCCAGGCGCGCGCCAAGGGCATCAAGCCGGATGACGCCGGCTGGCCGGAAGGCGGCTACCGCGGCGATTACATCGAAGACGTGGCCAAGGCCTACCTGGCCGGCGCCACCGTGGAGCTGGAAGGCCATGCGGTGGTGGGCGAGCGCGACCCGGACAACCTGGATGCGATCCGCCGCTTCGCCGTGGCCTACCTGCGCAACGAGCAGAACCAGGACCTGGCCGCCTTCGGAGTGGATTTCGACATCTACTTCCTGGAGAGCTCGCTGTACAAGGACGGCAAGGTCGAAGAGACCGTGGCCCAGCTCAAGGCCGCTGGCCATACCTACGAGGAAGGCGGCGCGCTGTGGCTGCGCTCCACCGATTTCGGTGACGACAAGGACCGCGTGATGCGCAAGTCCGACGGCACCTACACCTACTTCCTGCCGGACGTGGCCTACCACCTGAGCAAGTGGCAGCGCGGCTATGAGCGCGCCATCACCGAGCTGGGCGCGGACCACCACGGTTCGCTGGCGCGCGTGCGCGCCGGCCTGCAGGCGCTGGACGTGGGCATTCCCAAGGGCTGGCCGGAGTACGTGCTGCACCAGATGGTGACGGTGATGCGCGGCGGCGAGGAAGTGAAGCTGTCCAAGCGGGCCGGCAGCTACCTGACTCTTCGCGACCTGATCGAGGAAGCCGGCCGCGATGCCACCCGCTGGTTCCTGATTGCGCGCAAGCCCGATTCGCAGCTGACCTTCGATATCGACCTGGCCCGCCAGCAGAGCAATGACAACCCGGTGTTCTACGTGCAGTATGCGCACGCACGCGTGTGCAGCCTGCTGCGCCAGGCACAGGAGAAGGGGCTGTCGTACACCCCGGCCGAGGGTCTTGCCGGGCTGTCGACGCTGAACGACGAACCTTCGCTGTGGCTGATGGTGGAAATGTCGCGCTTCCCGGAAGTGGTGGAAGCGGCCGGCATCGCGCTGGAACCGCACCTGATCGCGCAGTACCTGCGTGAATTGGCGCACGCCTTCCACACGTGGTATCACGGCACGCAGGTACTGGTGGCTGACGAAGCCGAGCGCAATGCCAAGCTGACGCTGGCGTGTGCCGCCCGCCAGGTGCTGGCCAATGGTCTGAACATCCTGGGCGTTTCCGCCCCGGAAAAAATGTAAGCAGTGGAGAAGCAGTAAATGGCAGCACGACGCGGCAAGACCCAGGCGCGACGCAACACCAGCCAAGGCACGCCCGGATGGGTGTGGCTGGTGGCTGGCGTGGCGATTGCCGCGGTGGTGTTCCTGGCGGCACCGAACCTGTTCAAGAACGATGGCGACGGCTTCCTGCGGGTAGGCCCGCAGCCGGACCCGAACGCGCAGCCGGCCCCGGTCAGCGACGCGGACACCGACGTGGGCGCCGAACTGCCCAAGCCGGGGGCGGCCACCAAACCTGCCGAGCCGGCCAAGCCCGCCGCCACGCAGTACGACTTCTACACCCTGCTTCCGGGCAAGGAAGTGGAAATGTCCGATGCGGAGCTGGCCGCCAGCGCGCGTGCCGAAGACCAGCGCCGGGCCAAGGCCGAAGCGCAGCGCGCGCAGGCCGCGCTGGAAGGCCGCCCGGTTCCCGCGGCCACGCCGGCACAGACCACTGCAACGGCTACCGCAGCCACCGCCACCACTGCACCGGCCCCGTTGCCGGCGCCAGTGGCCGAGCGCCCGGCAGCCGCCGCTGCACAGCCGAAGCCGGTTGCAGCTGCCGCCACGCCCAAGCCGGAAACCCCTGCTGCGGCCGCGCCGGCTACGGCGGCAGCTGAGCCGGCCAACAACATGCGTTACATCCTGCAGGCCGGCGCCTTCGGGGCATCGGGCGATGCCGAAGCCACCAAGGCCAAGCTGGCCATGATCGGCCTGGCGGCGAGGGTGGAATCGGCGCAGATCAACGGCAAGACCGTATACCGCGTGCGCATGGGCCCGTACGGCACCGCCGGCGAGCTGGCAGAAGCCAAGCAAAAGCTGGACGGTACCGGGTTGCAGGCGATGGCCATCAAGGCGCAGTAGCGCCGACAGTTAGAGCCGACTGTCAGTCGGCTGCGAGTTACCCCGAAAGCCCCGCATTGCGGGGCTTTTTTTCATGGTGCAGCGCCTCGCTCATTGTCGGTTTAACCGGTTTAACCTATGCTCCTGCATTCCCTTCCGGGGATCGGCACTGCACTGGTTATCGGAGAGCCCCATGCGTATCGCCCATGACGTTTCCTATCTGGAAGTGAGCGAATCCAATGGCGAGTTGACCTCCAGGATCGGCATCAAGCCGATGAAGGAGCTCACCCTCAAATTGGGTGCCGCGCAGCGCGCACGCGAGGAAGTCATTCGCGTCATCGATCTCCGTGGCGAGACAGCGCACGACCATCTCCAAAGTGCCCTTCTTACAGCCTTCATGTCTTTGCACTACACCAGACATGCCAATATCCCTCTTCCTCGCGAGGGCGAGCCGACGTATCACTACGTTCTGCTGGGCACGGACAGTACCGCCAGACATATGCACGGGACGTCGATCAAGGATTCGCTGAAAGCACTTCGGGGCAGCGCCGCGGATGATCACTTGCTGATCGACTTCTCATGCGTTGCAGAGGCCAGGCTGTTCGCGATTGAAGAGCTCTATCGGCGTGTGTACGGCCAGCCTTCCGAGCACGCGGAGCCGCAGCAGCTCGAACAGGACGCGGCTGCGCGCCGGATGAAACTCGCCAGTCAATGGCCAACCGCAGCGGAGGTAAGCCGCAACCTGGGCTCGTCCGCCGGGAACGCCAGCCATCTGGCAACCAAGTACCGTCGCTCAGGAAAACTGCTCGGTGTCTATCTTCCCGTGCCGGGTGGCAGCTGGCGCTTTCCGCAGTGGCAGTTCCAACGCGATGGGCAGCCCGTCATGCACCTCGAAGAGATCCTGAAGGTGCTGCACGAGCCGGGTCCATTTCTTGATACTGATCGCCGCAGTACCGGCTGGGGCGAAGTGGAATGGTTTCAGTCCGGCCACGTGTTGCTGGATGGCCACACGCCCGCCGAGGTGCTGGCAACCCATCCGCATCGTGTGTTGGCCGCGGCCAAAGCCGAGTTCAGCGAGGAGCCTTGATGCCGGGTGGCACACCTTGGTTGACCGACGAACCGGTTTGGTTCGAGCCCCCTACCGGGGAGCTTTATCGGGTTCACCCAGGCGTGTTTGATGCAGCCCTGCCCAATCCTGCGAGCAGGGCTCGCTTCGCGCTGCCGGGCACCCATGCCATGTTCTATGCGGCTGATTCGCTTGAAGGGGCGCTGTGGGAAGCGTTATTGCGTTACACGGTGATCGGACGCAAAGGCCTGTGCGAGTTCCCTACCGCCAAGCTCAAGGGTCAGGTTGTATCGCGGGTTCGCTTCAAGGCGGCCCGATCCAGGCTGTTGCCGCTCAGTCGCCCCGGCCTGCAGCACTTGTTTCCTGATGGAGACAGCGCGGCTGTGCAGGCAGTCAAGTTCCTGACCACCACACCTGATCACACCGCCACCCATGTGGAGGCGGCCGAACTGCATGCCTGCTTGCTGGGCCTGACACCTCCGATCGAGGACATGCCGATGTTGAGCTGGAAGTCACGCCAGTTTGAAGATTCGACGGTGTATCTGTCCTATCACCGGCACGGCGCTCCGTCTGGGTGGGAACACGTTGGCGCTTCCCAGTCCTTGGATACTCCGGCGGGAATGGCACTCATCCAGGCAGCGCTGGGCAGGCACAAGTTCGAGTGGACACCGCTCAACACCCTACCGACCCACGTGATCAATGACAGCGGGGTTTGATACGGTATCCACCTATCCCTCAGTACGGAACACGCATGGGCAGCTCAGACGGCAACAACCACCGCATCGACAACATCGAATTCAACGTGGCTGACATCGCGCGCAGCAAGGCGTTCTACGGCGAGGTGTTCGGTTGGACCTTCACCGATTACGGCCCGGGCTACACCGAATTCAACGACGGCCGCCTGCGCGGTGGCTTCACCACCGATGGGCCGGTACGCGCTGGCGGGCCGCTGGTGATCCTGTATGCCGATGACCTCGACGCCACGCAGGCGCGGGTGGAAAAGGCCGGTGCGGCCATTTCCACGCCGGCCTTCGACTTCCCGGGCGGGCGCCGGTTTCATTTCCGCGACCCCGATGGGTATGAGCTCGCGGTATGGACGGCGGCCTGATCAGTCGCGGGCGACCTGGAAGCCGGCAAACGACTGGCTGACCGGCATCAGTTCGAGGCGGTTGATGTTCAGGTGCGCCGGCAGGTTGGCCACCCAGAAGATCTGCTCGGCGATGTCCTCGGCGGTCATCGGGTTGGCGCCGGTGTAGAGCGTGTCCGAGGCGGCCTGGTTGCCGTGGGTGCGGACCAGGGTGAATTCGGTTTCAGCCATGCCCGGTTCGATGGTGGTCACGCGCACGCCGGTGCCGTGCAGGTCCGAGCGCAGGCCCAGCGAGAACTGGCTGACGAAGGCCTTGGTGCCGCCGTAGGCGTTGCCGCCCGGGTAGGGGTACACGCCGGCCACCGAGCTGATGTTGATGATGGCGCCCTTGCGCGCCACCAGCTGCGGCAGCAGGCGGTGGGTGAGCGTGACCAGCGCGGTGACGTTGGTGTCGATCATGGTGCGCCAGTCTTCCAGCGAAGCGCTCTGGGCCGGGGCGGTGCCCTGGGCCAGGCCGGCGTTGTTGACCAGCAGGTCGATGTCGGCGAAACCGGCCGGCAGCGCGGCCAGGGCCGCTTCCATCGCGGCGTTGTCGCGCACGTCGAAGACCGCCGCATGTACGCGCTCGGGGCCGTAAGCATCGACCAGCGGCTGCAGCCGTTCGGCACGGCGCCCGGTGGCGATGACCCGCCAGCCGGCCTGGGCGAAACGATGGACGGCGGCGGCGCCAAAGCCGGAAGTGGCGCCGGTAATCAGAGCGGTACGGGTCATCGGGGGTCTCCGTGGGATTCCCGACCATTTTCGCACCCTGCGCCGCACTGTGTTGGCGGGCGCTGGCGGAATCAGCGGATGCGGAACACCCGGGCCTTGGGCAGGTCTTCGTCCACCTGCAGGAACCAGCGCCCGGCAATGCCCGGCACCACCACTATGGGCGGGTTGCTGCGGCTGGCCTTGAGCTTCATTTCCCCCTTGAGCACCTGCCACTGCTGGCCGTTGTCCAGGGTGAACACGGTGCCCGGCTGCCAGCCATCGACCTGGCCGGCGACGCTGGCATGGATAGGGCCGTCGTCCAGGCCGGGGAACATCGGGGCCGGGGTGGGCGCGCCGGGCAGCGGTGCCGGGGCTGCCTCGGCAACCACCGGAGCCGGCGCCGGGGCGCGGGCGTCGGCCTCGCGCAGCAGGCGGTTCAGGGTCTGCAGCTGGGCGGGGGTGAGCCCCACGTCGGCCAGCTGCTGCGGGTCCACGCGCTGTTCGATCGCCACATACGGGGCCTGGGCCGAGGCCGCCGCGGCCAGCCAGACCATGCCCACACCCGCCAGAACCTGCCACCTGCGCATTGCCTGCTCCACTGCCTGTTGATGCCTGAGGAGCGCACTGTGCTTCACTTTCATGGCAGCCAGATGACAGCCGCAACCGGCCGTTTCGGGGCCCGGCGGCGGGTGGGGGTAAAATGGCGGCCAGCCACGCAGCCGCGTCGGCGGTATTGGACGTCTCATGATCAACAACGATGTACTGCGCAGCATCCGTTACATGCTCGACCTGAGCGACGGAAAGATTGCGGAAATCTGTGCCCTGGCCGACCCGGCCTTCGTGGTGGACAAGGCCGATGTGCCCGGTTGGCTGCGCAAGGAAGACGAGGAAGGGTTCGTGGCCTGCGATGACCGCACGCTGGCGCACTTCCTGGATGGGCTGATCGTGCAGTTCCGCGGCCGCGATGAAAGCCAGCCGTTGCGCCCGGTGGAAAAGCGCATCACCAACAACCTGGTGCTGAAGAAGCTGCGGGTGGCCTTCGAGCTGAAGGATGTGGACATGCATTCGATCTTCGAGAGCGCGGGGTTCCCGGTCTCGAAGCCGGAGCTGTCGGCGTTGTTCCGGCAGCCGGATCATAAGAATTTCCGCGCGTGCGGCGATCAGCTGCTGCGTAATTTCCTGAAGGGTTTGACGCTGCGCGTTCGTCCAGCGTAAGGCGCTGCTTCGATTGGGGTCCATGCGTCAATGCGCTGATGGACCCTATCGGCGGTCGTTTGGGAACCGACCCTACCCTCCCGGCGCGCCGACGGTCAGGTTTTTGCGCACCGGCCCTGGTCGGTGCGCATTGGCGATGCGGCATGGGCGACGCCGGTAGGGTCGCATCCCTATCGACCGCACGCGCGGGTGGGTACCCCGGTAAGGCATGACCGCTGGCGAAACGGTGCGGTTTCAATCACCGCCCGCACCTCAGAACGTTGTCTGGATCGCGAATTCCACGCGGGAGCCGGCGTTGCTGCCGAACAGGCGCTTGGCGGCGCGGTCGGTGTCGTGGGCGGTCAGGCGCAGCTCCCACGGGCCATGCACCTTCCAGATGGCGCTGAGCTGGCCGTGCAGGTAATCGTCGGCGTACGCGCTGTCGAGCCAGTACTGGCCCACCGCGCCTTCGATGCGCCACTGCTCGCCCAGCGGCAGGCGAGCGCCCAGCTGGGCATACGTGCCGGTGCGGCCGCTGGCCAGGGCATCGTCGGAAACACCGACGCTCACCCAGTAGCGCTCCTTCCAGGTCAGCGTGCTGTTGAGCTCGGTCCAGTCCAGGTCCACGTTAGTGGACGGGTAGAGGTAATGGGTGAGGTTGACGTCCAGCGCCCAGTCCGGTGCCAGCGCGCCGCTCCAGCCGGCGACGATGTCGAACTCGCTGCGTGCACCGGCATCCGGTTCGAACGACACGCCGGAGCCCCACACCGAGGCATACCAGCCCGATTCGCTGCTGAGCTTGACCCCGGCCTGCACGGTGGGATCTTCCATCGTCTGCGAGCTGCCGCGCCAGACGTAATCGGAGGTCAGCGTGGCGCTACCGTCCACGCCCGCGAGCGCCGAGCCACTGAGCGCCAGGCCAAGTACCAGTCCGCTCATCCGGCGCAGTGCGCGCCCTGTTTCCTGCTTTGCCACCACGTCCACCACTCCTGAAAACGGCCGCGCCGTTGAAGCGCACAGTGTGGTGAGCGTGGCCGTAAAGGCGCCATGCGCCGCAGCGGCGGGGCGCGCAAATTCGGCGTAAAAGCTGCCCACCAGGCCTTCAGGCGGCCCGCGCTATCATGGCGGCCCTGACTGACCTGCAGCGAGAAACGCGTGGACGCGATCCTGACCCCGGTATCGATTGGCGAACTGATCGACAAGATCACCATCCTGGAAATCAAGGCCGAACGCATCACCGATGCCGGCAAGGTGGCCAACGTGCGCACCGAACTGGAGGGGCTGCTGCCGCTGTGGCAGGAACAGCTGTCCGCGCAGCCGGGGCTGGAGGCGCTGAAGACCCAGCTCAAGGCCATCAACGTGCGGATGTGGGACATCCAGGACCAGCTGCGCGACAAGGAAGCGGCGCAGGTGTTCGATGATCAGTTCATCCAGCTCGCGCGAGGGGTGTATGGCACCAACGGCGAGCGGGTGAGGGTGAAGAACGAGATCAACCGGATTGCCGGGTCACAGCTGGTGGAAGAGAAGCAGTATCAGGGGGAGTGATTGCGCCAGCCACGCAGGGCGTGGCTCTACCGCGCGCATCCCGTAGAGCCACGCCCTGCGTGGCTGGATCCCTCAACGGGCGGTAGCGGCCAAAAACCGTTCGCGGTCCTGCTGGGTGCGCCGGCGGATCTCCGCCAGCGCTTCATTTTCCGTGGCTTCCAGCATGGATTCGAACAGCCGCTGGAAGTGATTGCGCATTGCCGTGCGCGCCGCGCCGGGGTCGCGCAGGCGCAGGCCATCGAGGATGGCGGTGTGTTCGTCGTTGCGGGTGTCGCCGTCGTTGTGGCACACGTTGGCATACACCTGGCGCACCCGCGGCAACTCGTTGCGCATGCGCCAGATCAGCTGCACGCAGTGCTCCACCACCGGGTTGCCGGCAATGCGCGCAATGGCGAGGTGGAACTGGCGGTCGGCCTCGCTGGCGGCCGCCTCGCTCGAGGTCGGGTCGGTCATTGCCGCAATCAGCCCTTCCAGCATTTCCACTTCCGCATCGGTGATGCGGCTGGCGGCCATGGCCGCCGCCTCGGCTTCGATCACCGCACGGGCGGCGGTGAGGTCGAACGCCGATACATCCGGCAGCGCGCCAGGGGCGGCCGCCGGACGTGCCTTCACGTACACGCCCGAGCCGGTCTTGATGGTGATCAGGCCCTGCGCCTCCAGGGCGATTTCCGCTTCGCGCACCGTGACCCGGCTTACCCCCAGCCGTTCGGCCAGGTCGCGTTCGCCGGGCAGGCGCGAGCCGGGCGGGAATTCGCCCTTCTCGATCAGCGCGACGATTTCAGCGGCAATGGACTGGTAAAGGCGGGGTTCGGACATCTTCAAGGCCTGGCTGTACGGTGGCTGGGAACCGGAGTTGCGCTTAGAAACGGTAGCGTACCCCCAGATAATACCGCCGGCCGTAGGTGGTGTACTCGCGGAAGCTGCCCAGGATGGGCATATCCGACACCCGCGGCTCGTCCGTGAGGTTGCTGGCCGACAGCGATACCGACAGGTGCTTGTTCACCTTGTAGGTGGCGCGGAAGTCCAGCGAGCCATTGTCGCGCACGTAGCGGTTCTGCGCCGGGTCGCCCACGAACTGCTGGTAGTAATCGGAGCGGTACTTGTAGATGGCCTGCAGGTCCAGCTTGCCCAGGCCCCAGTACACCTGCGCCGAGGCGACGTGCTTGGACAGGCCGAAGATGTTGGCCGGCTCCACGATGCCCGGGGTGACGATGCCGGTACCCGGGTCGGTGGACTCGCCCAGCCGCAGGTCTTCGGTCTTGAAGTTGGAATGGGCGTAGTTGTAGCTGGCCTTCACGCCCAGCCCGGCGAAGATGCCCGGCAGGTAGGAGAAGCTGTGCGAGCCGGTGAGCTCGAAGCCGATCAGGTCGCTCTTCTGGTCGCTGGTGGCCAACTGCTCCACCGGCACGGTGACGCTCACCCCGTCGATGTCGAAGTTCTCGCCCACCACCACCGGCACCGAGCCACCGTTGAACTGCTTGTAGTACACGGCGGTGGACAGCATGGAATCGGCGTTGGCGTACCACTCCAGCGAGACATCGGCATTCCACGACATCAGGGGGGTGGCGCGCGGGTTGCCGGTGGCGGTGATGTTGCCCAGTGCATCGGCCACGCTGCCGAATTCGGTATCCACTTCATCCAGGTTGAAGCTGCGGCCGTAGCCGAGCGCGGCGAGGTCCGGGCGCGACATCGCGCGGTAGGCACCCACGCGCAGCAGCAGGTCCGGGCGCAGTTCGAAGGCGGCGTTGAAGCTGGGCAGCCATTCGTTGTTGCTGGCCTTGAGCACCTGCCGGGTGAAATCGCCGGTGGGTCGCAGGGTCACGGTGCCGTCGGGGTTGTTGACCACGTCCAGCCCGCTGCGCAGGCCCATCGAACGCACGTCGGTGTGCACCCAGCGCACGCCGATGTTGCCGGTGACCGGCACGCCGAACCACTCGCTGCTGTAGTCGCCCATCAGGTAGATGGCGCTGGTTTTCTCGGTCACATCGTTGTTGGCCGGGTCGCGCAGGTCCGCGCTGAGGCCGGTGTCGTCCACGCCGGTGAAGGCCTTGAACAGACAGCGGCTGTCGAAGGTCGCCCACTGGTCGATCGTGTTGCCGCTGGCGTTGGCCAGGAAATCATCCTGCGGGAAGGCCTGGCGGCAGGCCTGGTTGGCGGCGCGGATCGCGGCGACATTGGTGGTGGTGACATCCACGGTGTCGGTGAAGTCGGTGTAGGTCGCTTCGGAACGGCGCAGGCCACCCTTGAGCGCGGTGAAGAAGCCGCTTTCCGGGGTGAACGCCGCATCGAAGCGGCCGGCGCGGATGGTGTGTTCGCGGTCCTGCTGACGGCGGCGGATCAGGGCTGAATCAGTGAAGTTGTCCGGGTTGTTCACATCGAACGCCGGATCGAGGTAGATGCTGGGCACATCGCCGCTGTAGTCGTAGGTGTAGTCGACATAGCGGGTGTTCTTGATGCCGGCCACCGGCCTGCCGTTGACGTCGGTACGACCGGCGCGCAGGCGGGTGGAGCGCTCGATCTGCGAACGCTGGGTGTTGGAGTAGGACAGATCCGTGGAGAACATCCACGCCGCGCTGGGCCGCACGATCACGTTGAACCCGCCGCCGGTGTATTCCTCGTTGCGTTCCAGGAAGTTGCCGGTGGAATCGATGGTGGTGCTGCCGGTGTGGCTGAGCAGCGCGCCGTCGTCGGTGACCACGCGATTGTTGATGTTGCGCATCATCGACGACAGCGTGAGGTCCGAACGGTCTTCGGTGTAGTCGCGCTTGGAGTGCTGGTAATCCAGGTTCACTTCCACCGCGTCGTTGGGCCGCCACTGCAGCGCGCCGAACTGCGAATCGCGCTTGTCGTGTTCGATGAACTGGCGATACAGGCGGCTGCCGGGCACCAGGTAATACGGCACGCCGTTGGCCACGTCGTTGCCGTTGACCTGGGTGCAGTTGCGGGTGGCGCCCACCACTTCGCGGCCATCGCAGGCCGCCCAGGTGGTGCTGCTGGAGAACAATTCTTCGGGGTTGCTGCCTTCCAGCGCCTGCAGGCCGAGCGAAACGCCGAGCTTGCCGCCGCCACTGAAATCGAACTGGTCGATGTAGCTGGCGGTACCGCGCCAGCCCACGCCGTCGCCATCCTTGAGCCGGTCGTCGTATTCCTGCCAGGTGCCGCGCCCGTCCAGCTGGAAGGTGCGCTTGCCGTACTCGAGCGGCTTGACGGTTTCCATGTTGACGGTGCCGGCGGTGCCGCCTTCGACGAAGTCGGCGCGCTGGGTCTTGTAGATGGCCACGGTGTTGATCAGCTCCGAGGGGAACTGGTTGAAATTCACCGAGCGGTCGCCGCTGCCGTTGGTGGCCTCGCGGCCGTTGAAGGTGGACGAGCCCAGGAACGGGCCCAGGCCACGGATCGAGATTTCCGAGGCGCCGCCCTTCTCGCGGTGGGTGGAGGCGCCGGTAATGGTTTCGATGGCTTCGCCGATGGACAGCGCCGGCAGGTCGCCGATGTCTTCGGCCGACAGCACGTCGGAGACCACGGTCTCGTCGCGCTTCTTGTCGATCGAGGTCTGGATGGTGCCGCGGGTCCCGGTCACCTGGACCTGGTCAAGGGTGGTGGCCTGCGCCGGCGCGGTGGCCGGGGCGGCGTCCTGTGCGTGGGCCAGCGGCAGGGCCGCGGTGGCGCACAGGGCATAGAACAGCGCGCTGTGCAGCGCGGTGTGGCGGAAGCCTCGTGGCGAGGCCGTACGGCGGTCATGCAACATCGTGATCTCCCTCCCAGGATGGATCGTCCGACTACACAGATTCGATCCGGAAGATTCACGGTTGGAGGACCAATGTCAATTAATTGGTACTAAAGTCTACCCCGGTGATGCACCTAGGCCAGTTACAACAAGTTTTATGTGCGGATGCAGCAGATATTTGCGCAAATGGCTTACCAGCTGCGGCTAAAGTGGTATGTGATTGTGGTTGACGTCGTTGCGGTCGAGGCTGTTACCATCCGGACTCGCGTTGGGGTCCATGGTGATCTGGGAGGGTTAACCTGTGGCACAGCAACAAGATGTGGGTATGAGTAGGGCGGTACAGCGTTGGTTTCGGTGGGGTCCATGCGTTATGGGGCCGATCGGCCTTACTGGCCGGCGTTTGGGAACCGCCGCTACCGTGCTGGCGCTCCTGCCTGGCGTTGCCTGGTCGGCCGAGTATCTGGTGCATGACGCCGCTGGGTACGCTGCCGCTGCGAAGGGCCTGAAACCCGGAGATACCATCGTTCTGGCCGATGGGACGTGGCGGGATGTGGATCTTCTGCTGACGGGTACCGGCACAATTGGTCAACCAATTCGTCTGACCGCGCAGACGCCCGGCAAGGTGATCCTGAGCGGGCAATCGCAGCTGCGGCTGGCCGGGGCCTATCTGGAAGTGTCCAACCTGATCTTCCGCGATGGCTGGGCGCCGGGTGGTGAGGTGGTGAGCTTCCGCAGCTCCTCCAAGGCCTGGGCCGAGCACAGCCGGGTCACCGGCATCGTGATTGATGGCTACAACAAGCCCGACCGCGCCCAGTCCGACAACTGGGTGGCGATGTACGGCAAGTTCAATCGCTTCGACCACAACCAGCTGGTGGGCAAGACCAACGCCGGCACCACCCTGGTGGTGGTGCGCAATGCCACCAGCGGGTTGGATAACCGCCACCGCATCGACCACAACTGGTTCGGTCCGCGCCCCAACCTGGGCAGCAACGGCGGCGAGACCATCCGGGTGGGCACCAGCCACGATTCGCAGTCGGCCTCCAACACGGTGGTGGAGAACAACTGGTTCGAGCACTGCGATGGCGAGGTGGAGATCGTCTCCAACAAATCCGGTGGCAACCTCTACCGCGGCAACGTGTTCAAGGAATCGCGCGGCTCGATGGTGCTGCGCCACGGCCACGGCAACGTGGTGGAGCGCAACATCTTCCTGGGCAACGGCAAACCCCATACCGGTGGGGTGCGGGTGATCAACCGCGACCAGATCGTGCGCGACAACTATTTCGAAGGCGTGGCCGGCGATGGCTTTGCCTCGGCCCTGGCGGTGATGGCCGGCACCCGCGATGCGCCACTCAACCGCTATGAGCAGGTGGACAACGCGCTGATCAGCCACAACAGCTTCGTGCAGGCGCGCTACCTGTTCCTCGGCGCCGGGCTGGACGAGGAGCGCAACGCGATGCCGGTGCGCAGCAAGATCGCCGACAACCTGTTCGTCGGCGATGGCAGCGGCGAGCTGCTGCGCACGCAGGGCGACCTTGCCGGCATTGCCTTCAGTGGCAACGTGCAGAGCCCGGCGGCGTCGCCCGGTTTCCCCAACGGCGTGCAGGGCCGCAGCCTCACCCTGCAGCGCGCGGCCAACGGCCTGCTGTATCCGCCGGCCGGTATTGAGGTGGGCGCACCGCGCGACCTGGCGCCGGTGCCGCGCGAACAGGTCGGCGTGGCGTGGTATCCCAAACAAATCACCCAGACCGCGTTGGACAGCGGCCGCGCGCATCGCGTCGCGCCGGGCGAAGACACCCTGGTGACCGCCGTGGCGGCCAGCGCCGCGGGCGACCGCCTGCAGCTGCAGCCCGGTGACTACCGCATCAGCCAGGTGCTGGCGATAAACCATCCGCTGAGCGTGATCGGCCCGGCCAAGGGCAAGGCCACGCTGCGTTTCTCACGACCGTCGCTGTTCGAGATCCGCCCCGGCGGCTCGCTGCGCCTGGCCGGACTGGAGATCGACGGCAGCTTGGCGCCGGATGCGGCCGGCAATGCGGTGATCCGGGTACCGCCGGGCAGCCAGGCCTTCGACTACACGCTGGAGATCGCCAACAGCCGCATCCACGACCTAAGCAGCAACAAGGCCTTTGATGTGATCAACACCGGCAAGGGCACGTTCGCCGCGTTGATCCGGCTGCACGGCGTGACGGTGAACGACATCAGCGGCAGCGTGATCGCCGCCGCCGCCGAGACCGACGACCTGGGCACCTACAACGCCGAAACGGTGGAGATTGTCGATTCGATCTTCCAGCGCATCGGTGGCCCGCTGGTGAACCTGTACCGCGGCGGCACCGATGAGAGCACCTTCGGGCCGGCGTTCGAGCTGCGCGGCAGCCACCTGGAACAGGTGGGCAACGTGGGCGACACCAGCCTGCGCCTGCACGGCGTGCAGCAGGCCCACCTGAGCGACACCACCTGGCTGCGCAGCGGCCGGGTGCATTTCACCCACCAGACAGGCGAGCCGCACCTGCGCCTGCGCAACACCACGTTCACCGCTACGGCGGCGCTGCAGTCCGATACCCCAGCCGAGACTTTGCCATGACGCGTTCCACGCCCCTGATGCTGCTGCTGGCGGCCACCTTCAGCGCCGCCGCGCTGCCCGCCGCGCACGCCCAGGCGCCCAACGCCGCCACGCGCGGTGCCGAAGCCAGCAGCGCACCGGTGCTGGTCACCGCCGCCCAGTGGGAGCAGATGCGCCGCGATGGCGCGGGCTACCCGATGTTCGCCAGGGAACAGGCCCGTGCCGAGAAGCTGGTGCGCGCGATGATGAAGGCCGGCATCGATGTGCCGGTGCCCAAGGACAAGGGCGGCGGCTACACCCACGAACAGCACAAGCGCAATTACCAGGCCATCCAGGCCGCAGGCGCGCTGTACCGGCTCACCGGCGACAAGGCGTATGCGAACTTCGCGCGCGATGTACTCCTCGGCTACGCCACGCTGTACCCCGGCCTGGGCGCGCATCCGGAAGGCCGCGGGCAGATTCCGGGGCGTCTGTTCTGGCAGACCCTCAATGATTCGGTGTGGCTGGTCAACGCGGTGCAGGGTTACGACGCGATCCGCGACAGCCTCAGCGCCGATGAGCGCCGCACCATCGACGACAACGTGTTCCGGCCGATGGCGCAGTTCCTGAGCGGCAACCCGGAGAACTTCGACAAGATCCACAACCACGCCACCTGGGCGGTGGCCGCCACCGGCATGACCGGCTACGTGCTGCGCGACCCGGTGCTGGTGGACCAGGCGCTGAAGGGCAGCAAGCGCGATGGCAACGCCGGCTTCCTCAAGCAGGTGGACCAGCTGTTCTCGCCCGATGGCTATTACGAAGAGGGCCCTTACTACCAGCGCTATGCGCTGGCGCCCTTCATCCTGTTCGCCAACGCGATACAGCGCAACGAACCCGAACGCGGCATCTTCAAGCGCCGCGACGGGGTGCTGCTCAAGGCGGTGGATGCGCTGGTACAGAGCAGCTACGGCGGCTACTTCATCCCGATCAACGACGCGATCCTGGACAAGGGCCTGGACACCGAAGAGCTGGTTGCCGGCATCGACATCGCGTACGCCAACACCGGCGATGCACGGTTGCTGTCGGTCGCCAAGGGCCAGAAGCGCGTGCTGCTCTCTCCCGAAGGGCTGCAGGTGGCCAAGGCGCTGGCTGAAGACAAGGCCAAGCCCTACGCCTTCGTCCCCACCCTGCTACGCGATGGCCCGGACGGCACCGAAGGCGCGCTGGCCATCCTGCGCATGGGCGGCGAAAACGGCCAGGCACTGGTGATGAAGAACACCAAGCAGGGCATGGGCCACGGCCACTTCGACAAGCTCAACTGGCTGTTCTACGACAACGGCCAGCGTGTGGTCACCGACTACGGCGCCGCCCGCTTCCTCAACATCGAAGCCAAGTCCGGTGGCATCTACCTGCCCGAGAACACCAGCTGGGCGCGGCAGACGCTGGCGCACAACACCCTGGTGGTGAACGAGCAGAGCCACTTCGGCGGCGACTGGAAGAAGGGCCAGCCGCTGGCCCCTGCCCCGCTGCTGTTCGCGGTGACCGACGACACCCAGATCGTGTCGGCACGCATGGAGGGTGCGTATGACGGGGTGAGCTTCACCCGCACCCAGGCGCTGCTCGCGCACCCGTCACTGGGCCAGCCGGTGGCGCTGGACCTGCTGCGCGTGGACGGCAGCACGCCGGCCCGCTACGACCTGCCGCTGCACTTCAACGGCCACATCATGGACGTGGGCTTCAAGGCGCAGTCGGCGGTGACCACGCGCCCGGTGCTGGGCAAGGCCAACGGCTACCAGCACGTGTGGGTGGATGCCTCCAGCGAACCGGGCACCGAGGCGCGCAGCCTGACCTGGCTGCTGGATGGGCGCTTCTACACCTACCGCTTCGCCAGCACCGCGCCGGCGCGGGCGTTGATCGGCGAGAGCGGTGCGAACGATCCTTCCTTCAACCTGCGCCGCGAACCGCTGCTGCTGCAGCGCGTGGATGGCCAGGCGTCCACGACCTTCTACGGGGTGCTGGAGCCGCATGGCCAGTACGACGGCACCGCCGAAACCGTGCGCGGCGCCAACAGCCGCATCGACCGGCTGGTGCACTACCGCGGAAAGGACGCCAGCGTGCTGGTACTGGACCTGGCCGGTGGCCAGCGGCTGGCGCTGGGCATTGCCGATGACCCGTCCAAGGGCGGCAGCCATGAGGTGAGCGCCGACGGCCAACGCTGGAACTGGAGCGGTGGCTGGAAGCGCTTCGATACGGCCACCGGCAAGGGCGGCAAATGAACGTGAGCACCCGAACCCGTTCTTACGTGCGCTGGCTGATCGTGGCGCTGATCGCGGTGGCCACGGTGATCAACTACATCGACCGCAACGCCCTGGCGGTGATGTGGCCACAGATTTCCAAGGACGTGGGCGCCACCAAGGAAGACTATGCGCTGCTGGTCACGGTGTTCATGCTGTTCTACGCCGCCGGCCAGTTCGTGTTCGGCCGCCTGTTCGACATCATCGGCACCCGCATGGGCTTTGCGCTCTCGATTGCGGTGTGGTCGATCTCGATCGCGCTGCATTCGGTGACCCACTCGATCCTGTCCTTCAGCATCGTGCGCGCCATGCTCGGCATCAGTGAAGCAGGCGCATGGCCCGGTGCGGTCAAGGCCAACGCCGAATGGTTCCCGGCACGTGAGCGGGCCCTGGCGCAAGGCGTGTTCAACGCTGGCGCATCGATCGGCGCCATCATTTCCGCCCCCCTCATCGCAGTGCTGTTCCTGTGGCTGGGCTGGCGCGGCACCTTCATCCTCATTGGCGCCATCGGGTTCGTCTGGCTGCTGCCGTGGCTGATCATCTACCGCGCCGGGCCGGACAAGCACCCGTGGGTGAGCGCGGCCGAACGCGCGTTGATCCTGGATGCGCCGGCCGAACAGCCGGCCGTTCCCAAGGTCGAATACGTGCCGAACGTGCGCCAGCTGCTGGGCCACCGGCAGACCTGGGGCATCCTCACCACGCGCTTCTTCATCGACCCGATCTGGTGGCTGTTCGTGTCGTGGCTGCCGATCTACCTGGCCGATACCTTCGGTTTCGACATCAAGCAGATCGGCATCTTTGCCTGGGTGCCGTACGTGGGCGCGATGATCGGCAGCCTCGGCGGCGGCTGGTTGTCCGGGCGGCTGATCGGGGCCGGCTGGAGCGTGGACCGCGCACGCAAATGGGTCATCACCCTGGGCGGCGCGATCATGGCCCCGGCGCTGCTGGGCGCGGTGCTGGCCACCGACCCGGTGTGGGCGGTGGTGACCATTGCCTTCGTGCTGTTCGGTTTCCAGATCGCCATCGGCAACATCCAGACCCTGCCCGGCGACATCTTCAACGGCAAATCGGTCGGCTCGCTGGCCGGGCTGGGCGGCATGGCCGCCGTGGCCGGCACGCTGATCACCACCTGGCTGGTGCCGGTGATGACCCGCGACTCCTATGCACCCATTTTCATCCTGGTGGCGGCGCTGGTGCCCGCTTCCCTGCTTGCCCTGTGGCTGGTGACCGGACGCGTCGAGAAGCTCGACGCGCCGCCTTCCCGCTGAGGTTTTCCTTTCCCCCCTCGCATCACTGGAGTACCAAATGAATCAGTTCAAGGACAAGGTGGCGATCGTCACCGGTGGCGGCCGCGATATCGGCCGTGAGATTTCGCTGAAGCTGGCCGCGGCCGGCGCCAAGGTGTGCATCAACTACGCCAACGACGAAGCCAGCGCGCAGGAGACCCTGCAGCAGGTGCAGGCCGCCGGCGGCACCGCCATCGTGCACCGCGCCGACGTGACCGACGCGCAGGCCGTGGCCGGCATGGTTGCCGCCACCCAGGCTGCGTTCGGGCCACGGATCGACGTGCTGGTGAACGTGGCCGGTGGCATGGTGCAGCGCCGCCCGCTGGCCGAGATCGACCCGGCGTTCTTCCACAAGGTGATGGACCTCAACATGAGCTCGGTCTACCTGACCACCCATGCGGTGGTGCCGCACATGCCCGAAGGCGGCGCGATCGTGAACTTCGCCTCGCAGGCCGGCCGCGATGGCGGTGGCCCCGGCGCGTCGATCTACGCCACCGCCAAGGCGGCCGTGATGACCTTCACCCGCGCCATGGCCAAGGAACTGGGCCCGCGCGGCATCCGCGTCAACGCGCTGTGCTGCGGCATGATCGCCACCCGCTTCCACGATGAGTTCACCAAGCCGGAAGTGCGTACCGCCGTGGCCGGCAACACCCCGCTGCGCCGCCAGGGCCGCCCGCAGGAAGCGGCCGACACCGCCGTGTACCTGGCCTCGGATGCCGCCGGCTTCATCACCGGTGCCAACGTCGACGTCAACGGCGGCACCTACTTCTCCTGATAGACCGCTGACCGCCTGGGAGGGCCGCCATGCTGCGCTGGATCACTGCACTTTCATTTGCACTTGCCACCAGCGCCGCGGCGCTGCCCACCCAGGCCCAGGTCTGGGTACCGGCCTGGACTGCCTCGCCGGCGCCCGACCGCCAGGACGGCACGCCGGAAGCACCGGTGCAGTTCGCCAACCAGACCGTGCGCCAGGACATGCGCCTGGCCAGCTCGGCCACCGCGCTGCGCTTCCGCATCACCAACGAGCTGGGCGTGGCGCCGCTGCATATCGGCGGCGCCACCGCACAGCGCACCGGCACGGCCACGCCGGCCAAGCTGGTGACCTTCAACGGGCGCAGCGAGGTCACCGTGCCAGTGGGCGCGGTGCTGCTCAGCGACCCGGTGCCGATGGCGGTGCCGGCGCTGGCTGATGTCTCCCTCACCGTGTATTTCCCCGAACCCACCCAGCCGGCGGTGCGGCGCACCGCGCTGCGCATTGCCGACGGCCGCCAGGCCGAGGTTGCCGACAAGGTGAAGCTGGCCTACCGGCAGAACGTGGTGTCGGCGGTGCTGGCCGAGCGCAGCACCACGCCGATCGTGGTGGTCGCATTGGGCGATTCGATCACCGAAGGTGCCACTGCCACGCGCGGCAGCAATGGTGATTGGCCCTCGCTGCTGGCCACCCGCCTGCAGCAGGCCTGCCCGGACCAGGTGGTGCTGGTCAACGCCGGCATCAGCGGCAACAAGGTGATGGACCATGGCCGCAGCCACAGTGCGCTGGCCCGGCTGGACCGCGATGTGATCGCGCTGCCGCATGTGAACCGGGTGATCCTGTTCGAAGGCATCAACGATATCCGCCATGACGGCGGCACCCCGCCGGTGGCCGGCCGCTACGCCGATGACATGGTGCTGGGCTATCGGCAGGTGGCCGAGCGCCTG
Organism: Stenotrophomonas sp. SrG; assembly: GCF_050031795.1. NCBI lineage: Bacteria > Pseudomonadati > Pseudomonadota > Gammaproteobacteria > Lysobacterales > Lysobacteraceae > Stenotrophomonas > Stenotrophomonas sp. SrG. The sequence goes on along the minus strand of NZ_JBNBBE010000007.1, from coordinate 189,235 downwards.
CACAGCAACGGCATCCGCGCCATTGCCGCAACGATGACGCCGTTCGGCGGCTCTGACCGCTACGAACCCGTATCGGCCGGCACCCGTACCACGCTCAACACCTGGATGCGCGGTGGGCGCAGTGGCTTCGATGCGTTGATCGACTTCGACCAGATCCTGCGCGATCCGGCCAAGCCGGAATTCCTGCCGGAAGCCATCACCCGCGATTTCCTGCACCCCAACGATGAAGGCTACCGGCGCATGGCCGAGGGCGTGGACCTGGCCGTGCTCGGGTGCAAGGCACGATGAGCACGCAGCAGTTCCAGCTGGCCCGGCACGCCAGCCCACGCTGGGCCGCAATGGCGCTGGGTGAAGTGATGTTGCGGTTCGACCCGGGCGAAGGCCGCGTGCGCAACGCCCGCCAGTTCCAGGTATGGGAAGGCGGCGGCGAGTACAACGTGGCACGCGGGTTGAGCAGTACCTTCGGCCATGACACTGCGGTGCTGACCGCACTGCCGCGCAACGAGCTGGGCCTGCTGGCCCAGCAGCTGATCCAGGCCGGCGGCGTGGACAGCAGCCAGATCCTCTGGCGCGAGTACGATGGCATTGGCCGCAACACGCGGATGGGGCTGAACTTCACCGAGCGCGGCTTCGGCGTGCGCGCGCCGCTGGGGGTGTCCGATCGGGCGTACTCGGCCGCCTCACAGCTGCAAGCCGACGAATACGACTGGGACACGCTGTTCGGCGTGCACGGGGTGCGTTGGCTGCACACCGGTGGCATCTTCGCCGCGTTGTCCGAGCGCAGCGCGCAGACGGCCATCGCTGCCGTGCGCGCCGCGCGCCGGCATGGCGTGGCGGTGTCCTACGACCTCAACTACCGCGCCAGCCTGTGGAACAGCCATCCGGACCCGGACGCGGCGCGGCATGCCAACTGCGCGATCGCCGCCGAGTGCGACCTGCTCATAGGCGATGAGTACTCGTTCGCGGCCTGCCTGGGCATGGACCTTGCCGATCTGGGCCGGCGCGAGACGCCGATGGATGTGGGACCGGCCGATGCGGCCGCGCTCCGCGCAATGGAACGGTTCCCCAACCTGCAGGCGGTTGCGTTCACCCTGCGCGATGCCAGCAACGCGGCCCGCAACGGTTGGGCTGGGGCGCTGCGCAACCGCGAGGCGCTGTTCGTCTCCTCCGCGCGCGAAGTGGACCTGCTGGACCGCGTGGGTGGCGGCGATGCCTTCGTGGCGGGGGTGGTGCATGCCCTGCTGGGAGGCCTGGGCGAACAGGTGGCGGTGGAGCTCGGCGCGGCGCACGGCGCACTGGCGATGTCCACGCCGGGCGATGCCGCATGTACCAGCCGCGAGGAAGTGGAAGCGGTGGCGCGCGGTGACGGGGCCGCCGCCCGGCGATAGCGCGCGCGGTTCAGCGCGGCTCGGCGAGCCGCGCCAGGCCTTCGGTGGCGGAGCGGGTCAAGGGGGCGGGCAACGCGTCGGCCGCAAACCAGTCCACGGCAAGGATTGCTTCGGGTTCGAGCGATGCGGCCGGCGTGTCGTCCAGCGTGCGCGCCAGGTAGACCGGTGCCACCCAGTGCTGGCCCAGCGCCGGCTCGAAATGGTCCACTACGCAGAGCAGCCGCTCCAACGCGATGCGCAGGCCGGTCTCTTCCAGCACTTCGCGCACCACGGTGTCTTCCACCTTCTCCATCCAATCGACCTTGCCGCCGGGCAGGCCCCAGTGGCCCTGCTCGGGCGGACGCCCGCGCTTGACCAGCAGGACGGCACCATCGGCACGCTGGATGACGGCACCACAGCCGACGCGGGGGTGTTGCAGTGGGGTCGGCTGGGACATGAGGTTCTCCGGGAGGCGGCGGCATTATCGCCTGCGGGCCCGCGACCACCAACGGTGGCCGCCTACCGTCTGCTGTGCACCCGGGACCATCCGTGGTGGCCGCCAACCGATGCTTCGGATCCGCGACCATCCGTGGTGGCCGCCAACCGTTGCTTCGGACCCGCGACCATCCGTGGTGGCCGCCTTCCGATGGATGCGGCGGTAGGTACCGACCGTTGGTCGGTACGCTTTTCGCGCCCACAAAAAAGGCCCGGCATGTGCCGGGCCTCCTTTCGCTGCGCCAGTCAGGCACGCAGCGGAGCGATCAGACGCCGCTTACCAGCTGAAGCGCGGGCCGACCGACCATTCCTTGTCACCGTGGCGATCCATCTTGATATCGCCGTTGATGCCCCAGTTCTGGTTCAACTTCACCTGGCCACCCAGGCGGCCGTAGAACTGGCCATCCGGATTGATGCCGTGCTTCTTGCTGTAATCCTCGTAACCGGCCATTGCATAGACTTCAGCGTGCTGGCCGAACGCGGTGCGGATACCGGCTTCAGCGCTGTAGCCGTTGAAGTCCAGGCCTTCCTTCGGGTCGAACTTGTTGTAGGCAACGCGGCCCACGAAGTCGGTGCTGGTGGCGATTTCGTGGTTGTAGCCCACGCCGACGCGCCACTGGTCAACCTTGAAGTTGCCGATGTCGGTCTTCTGCTGGTTGTATTCACCAAACGCATGGAAGTTCGGCAGGAAACCGTACGAACCCTTCACACCCCAACCGTCGGCCTTGCCACCATCGGCATCGGTCTTGACGTAATCGCCTTCGGCGTAATTGTAGGACAGGCCTTCAGCGGCCGAAGCGCCGAACGGCAGAGCGGCGGCGAGCGCCAGGGCAATCAAGGAGGTCTTCATGGGGGTACACCTTTTCTGTTGTTTCGTTCGTGCAGTGGCACAAGCGGCTTCTGCATCGGGAATGTAAATTCTCCGTTATTCGACACAACGCGCCCTGAAGTGAGCCGGTTTCGGCTACGCGAATTTTTGGCATCCATTCAGACGCGTCGTGTCATATACGCGCGCGCTGCATTTTTCAGGTGTGCTGTGTGTGTTCGCGGCACACGATGAACCTCGCGTTTACAACGCGTGGGATAAAGGGAAATGGAAGTGATGGAGAGGTCGCCGCTGGAACCATGCCGAAATGATTCGGCAGGGCGAAGGGAATCCGGTCACGACGATACCCTTGCAGGGCGTCACGCGCTGGGGAAGCCGCTCTTGGGGAGTAGTCGGCTAACGCGTCCATCTTCCGTGTTGCACCGGCTGACGCAGCTCTGGCATCAAACCGCAGGGCCCTTGGGGTGGCCTGCCCGGCGCTTGCATAGTGAGGCCGATAGCGGCGCGCGAATATCAGGATGTTCCTCACCGTCGTTAAGGGTTTTCTTACCCTTGCTTCGCTGCAATGCAGCGCAGCAGCGACTTAACCCTTTGATTTTCCGACTGCACATGTCGGATTAACGAAATCATCACCGCCTCCAGCCTGCTGTGGAGGCACTGTCGATTTCCCGCGCCCCCACGCGTCGTATTCCTTGAAGGTGCCCGCCGTGGCGCACCGGTTACCGGAGGCTGCAGATGTCCTATATCGACGGTTTCGTATTGGCGGTACCTACCGCCAACAAAGACAAGTTCATCAAACACGCCAACGAAGGCGATTCGGTGTTCATGGAATTCGGCGCGCTGCGCGTGGTGGAGTGCTGGGGTGATGACGTCACCCACGGCAAGCAGACCGACTTCTTCCGCTCCGTAGAAGCCAAGGACGATGAGACGGTTGTGTTCTCCTGGATCGAATGGCCGGACAAGGCCACCCGCGATGCAGGGATGGAAAAAATGATGAAAGACCCGCGCATGGATCCGGCCAACAATCCCATGCCGTTCGACGGCAAGCGGATGATCTATGGCGGCTTCGTACCGATCGTGGAACTCAAGAAGTAGCAGGCGCTGTAGCGGGCGAATCGACGACCCAGGCAGCCACCGCCCCGCTCAGCGCGCGTGGCTGCTGTCGTCGTCCTGGCCATGGCTCATGCCCACCCCGGCGCCGCCACCGCCCATGCCGCCCATGCCACCACCGCCGCCGCCCTTGCCCCCGGCGCGGTCGCCGGCCTCGGCCTTGCCCCGCGCACCACCGGCCGCAGGCCGCGCCGGGCCTTGGCGCGGAATCGCCACGCTGGCGGGAATGGGCGCCAGGTCCAGCGCCTCGCGGATGAAGTCGCGCAGCGATACCACCAGCTCGGCGGTCGGCACCGCGCGGCCTGCGGCCAGTTCGTTGGCCGCGTGTGCGGCCAGCCGCACCTGGTCGTCGGTGCCCAGCAGCACGATGTCCGAGAGCGCCGCTTCCACCGCATCGCGGATCCGGCGTGCACGGTCGCTGCCGGTGCTCAGTGGCAGGTTCAACGTTTCGTCGCCCTCGCCGGGTGCCTGGCGCAGGTCACGCAGGTGGCGCGGATCGACATGCAGCGCGCCGGTGAACGACCCGCCGAGCGTCTTGTAGGCGGCAATCAGGGTGCGCAGCCGCTCGTTGATCTGGCGGTTCTCGCGCTCGCGGCGCTGCTGCAGGGTCTGCATGAACACCAGGCGGATGCCCACGCCGATCAGGGTGATGACCGCCAGCCCGACCAGGGTGGAGAGCATGGCCTGCCAGGAGCTGAAGTCCAGGTTGCGCATCGGCGTCAGCTCACCCGCACTTGGAATACCCACAATTCAGGCAGGTGGCGCAGCCGTCCATGAATACCTGTGCCTTGGTGAAGCACTTCTCGCACATGCTGGCGCTGGGCGGAAAGCTGGCGCCGTCGCCGGTGATGGCCAGCTCTTCGCTCTCCCGCGCTTCGTACTCGCGGCGCTTTTCGGCGATCAGCGCGCGTTGCGCGGCGCTCATCTCCGGGTCGTGCAGCAGGCCGATCGACTTGAGGTGGTGTTCGACGATGCTGCCCAGTTCGGCCACCAGCGAGGGCATGTAGGCGCCGCCGATCTTGTAGTAGCCGCCGCGCGGGTCGAACACGGCCTTCATTTCCTCGACCAGGAAGGTCACGTCCCCGCCCTTGCGGAATACGGCAGACATGATCCGGGTAAGCGCCACGATCCACTGGAAGTGCTCCATCGACTTGGAGTTGATGAACACCTCGAAGGGCCGGCGCAGCTCGTGTTCGGTGCCCGGGTTGAGCACGATGTCGTTGATGGTCACGTAGAAGGCGTGCTCCACCATCGGCGATTTGATCTTGTAGGTGTTGCCGACCAAGACGTCGGGGCGCTCGATGCGCTCGTGCATCTGCACGATGTCGTTGGCGGCGTCCGGGAGCGGGGCGGCGGTAGGCGCTGCCTGGCGCGTCTCCTCGGGGGTGACGACGGCATACCCGGTGATCTTCTGATCGATCCTGACAGCCATGGTGCGTTTCCTCGGTGTTCACGGCGCCCGCGCGGGGCGGGCGCCGTGCATTACCTGCTTACTTGCGGGCGCGCTTGGCCGGGGCCTTGCGGGCCACGGTCTTGGCGGCGCGCTTGGCCGGTGCAGCCTTGCGGGCAACCGACTTGCGGGCAACAGCGGTCTTCTTGGCGACAGCCTTCTTGGTGGCGGCCGACTTGCGGGCCACGGTCTTCTTGGCGACAGCAACCTTCTTGCCGACCGTCTTGCGGGCGGTGGCGGACTTCTTGGTGACGGCCTTCTTGGTGGCAGCGGACTTGCGGGCGACCGTCTTCTTGGCGACAGCGACCTTCTTGCCAACGGTCTTGCGGGCAGTGGCGGTCTTTTTGCCCACGGCCTTCTTGGTGGCCGCCGACTTCTTGGCCACAGCCTTCTTGGCGGTAGCGACCTTCTTGCCAACAACCTTCTTGGCGGTGGCGGTCTTCTTGGTCACGGCCTTCTTGGCAGCAACCGACTTCCTGGCGACAGCCTTCTTGGCGGTGGCAGCCTTCTTGCCCACGACCTTCTTGGCGGCGGTGGTCTTCTTGGTCACGGCCTTCTTGGCGGTGGCGACCTTCTTGCCGGCAACCTTCTTGGCGGCCTTGGTGGTCTTGGTCACGGCCTTTTCAGCAGCGGCCTTCTTCTTGGCAACCTTCTTGGTCAGCGCGGCGGCCTCGGCCTTGGCGTTGCTCTTGGCGGTTTCCAGCTTCTTCTTGGCGGTGGCCAGGCTCTTGCCGACCGACTTGGCGGCCTTGTCAGCCTTCTTGGCGACGGTCTTCTCGGCCTTCTTGACAGCCTTCTTGACCTTGGCAACCTGGGTGGTGGCAGCCTTGCGCGCGCGCTTGGCGGTCTTCTTCACCGAAGCGACCACTTCTTCAGCGGTGTGGGCGATGGTCTCGCCAACGTTACCGGCGGTTTCTTTCACAGTTTCCACACCCTGCGACAGGGTCGCGGTGACGCCATTTCCGTTGCTCATGTTTTGCCTCCTGAGGGGCCAGTCAGTGATTTCGCTGGCGATGCTATACCGGCGCGGACGATCGTGGAACGGTCTTGTCGCAGCCCGTGAGCCGCCTTTGTGCTTGCCCGGCCGGCGCCATGAATCCGGCGCGGACGGGAATCACGCATGAAACCACTTGAAAACAGCTTCGGCTGCACAATCAGAACTTGCCGTAATAGCCCTCCTTGAGCGCGTCGAACAGGTTCGCGGCGGTGTGCAATTCGCCGTCATACTCGATCTGTTCGTTGCCCTTTACCTCCACAACTGCGCCGTCCTGGAGTTCGAAACGGTAGGTGGTGTTCTCCAGATCGGCCTCCTTGACCAGCACGCCCTGGAACGCGGCGGGGTTGAAACGGAAGGTGGTGCAGCCCTTCAATCCCTGCGCGTGGGCGTAGCGGTAGATGTCCTTGAACTGCTCGTAGGGGTAGTCGGTGGGGACGTTGGCGGTCTTGGAAATGGAGCTGTCCACCCACTTCTGCGCGGCGGCCTGGACATCCACGTGCGCCTTGGGCGAGATGTCGTCGGCGGCAATGAAGTAGCCCGGCAGGCGGGCACCATCCTCGTCGGCGAAGGGCATGGCCTGCGGGTTGACCAGGTGCCGGAAGGCCAGCAGTTCGTAGGAGAACACGTCCACCTTCTCCTTGCTCTTGCGCCCCTCGCGGATCACGTTGCGGCTGTAGTGGTGGGCGAACGAGGGCTCGATGCCGTTGGAGGCGTTGTTGGCCAGCGACAGGCTGATGGTGCCGGTGGGGGCGATGGAACTGTGGTGGGTGAAGCGGGCGCCGATCTCGGCCAGCTCCTCCACCAGCTCCGGGGCCACGCTGGCGATGCGCTGCATGTAACGGCTGTAGCGGGCATGCAACACCTTGCCCTCGATCTGCTGGCCGGCGCGCCAGCCATCGACGGCCATTTCCGGGCGCTGGCGCAGCATGGCGGCGGTGACCTCGAAGGTCTCCTGCATGATCGGCGCCGGCCCTTTCTCGCGGGCCAGGCTGAGCCCGGTTTCCCACCCCGCCACGGCCATCTCGCGGGCGATGGCCTCGGTGAAGTCGCAGGCGTCGGGCGCGCCATAGGTCATGCGCAGCATGGCCAGGGTGGAGCCCAAGCCCAGGAAGCCCATGCCGTGCCGGCGCTTGCGCAGGATCTCCTGGCGCTGCTGTTCCAGCGGCAGGCCGTTGACCTCCACCACGTTGTCGAGCATGCGGGTGAACACCCGCACCACTTCTTTGTATTCGTCCCAGTCAAACCGGGCCTGGGCGGTGAACGGGTCGCGCACGAAGCGGGTGAGGTTGACCGAGCCGAGCAGGCACGCGCCATACGGGGGCAACGGCTGTTCGCCGCAGTTATGGGCATGCAGGCCGTTGCCGTCGAAGCAGTGGATGCCAGGTACCTGGACGTCGTAGACGTCTTCCACCCCGTCCGGGTCCACGCGTTCAACGGTGGCGAAGAAGCGGCTGCGGTTGAGCGTGCGGCGGTAGGCGGCCAGCGTCCGGGTCAAGCGCGCGGCCTTGTCGGTATCGGCAAACCCGATCAGCGCGTCGTAGCGGGCTACGCCTTCGCCGCGGACCACGAGTTCGAACTGGGCCAGGGTGGGGTAAGCACGCTGGCCACCGCGGCCATCCGGCAGCACAGCGTGTCCGGCCTCACGGCGGGCGTAGAGGGTGGAGGGAATGCCGAGCCGCAGCAGCATGCGCTGCACCGCCTCCAGGCGCGGACGATTAGACTGCGCCAACCGCACGGATACGCCCTTGCCTTGATTGCCCTGCACGCTGCCGTCGGCGTCGAAGAGGCCGCGCAGGAAGCCACGACAGGCATCGCTGGAAAGTTTTTCCAGCGCCGGGGTAATCGGCTTATCACCGGGGGACATGCCCAGCTGCTGGGCAAGATCACGCAATGCCGCGGACTTCAGGCGCCATTCGCTCCGGCCGCCCACCTCGGACCACCCGGTGAAATCGGCCCGGTGCGGCAGCGTCTTCGCGCAGCGCAGCGCTTCACCCATCAGCGCGAGCGCTCCGGGTGCCGGCGTCGCCGGCGCGCCATTGGCCACTGCCGCTGGGCTCCACACCGAGAGCACAGCGCCTTCCTCTTTCAACGTGCCGTCGCCCATCAGCAGCCCCAGCAGGTAACCCTGCTCATGCGCCAGTGCACCCGGCCAGTGCGGCGCGGCGCGATGGTCCTGCAGCAGTACCTCATCCCCCGCCTGCAGCTGGCCCGCCTCGCACCACTCGCTCTGCACCTCCCAGCGGGTGCGGTGGGTGACCCGGCGAACCCGATGGTCGGCAGTCAGCCGCAGCCGATGGCCTTCGCGGGTCTGCAGGGCGAGCACCGGCTTGCGCGCCGTGCGGAAGAACCCGGCATCGGTAGTGGCATGGTCCTGCCCCTCCACGCGCACGTGGAACCCCTTCCCGATCAGCTCGGCCACCTGGCGCGGCCCGGCGGCGGTGTGCACCCAGGTATCGGCGGTGACGCAGGGATTGGTGGCGCGGATGTCCTCGCACCACCAGTTGTTGTTCATTTCATTGACCCGGTCGATCAGGATGAAACCGGGTTCGGCGTAGTCATAGGTGGACACCATGATCATGTCCCACAGGTGCCGGGCGCGGATCTGGCCGTAGACCCGGCAGGCCACCAGGCCATCTTCGCGGACCACGTAGTCGCGGTGGGTGGGCCATTCGCGCCACTGCACGGCGGCCGGATCAGCCAGGTCGAACTCGCCGGCCTCGTGCCGGCTCAGCGGGAACACCAGCGGCCAGTCGGCGTCGTTGTCCACGGCCTGCATGAAGCCATCGGTGATCAGCAGCGACAGGTTGAACTGGCGCAGCCGGCCGTCTTCGCGCTTGGCCCGGATGAAATCGCGCACATCCGGGTGCGAGACGTCGAAGGTGCCCATCTGCGCACCACGGCGGCCGCCGGCCGAGGAGATGGTGAAACACATCTTGTCGAAGATATCCATGAAGGACATCGGGCCGGAGGTGTGCGCGCCAGCCCCGGCCACGAACGCGCCGCGCGGGCGCAGCGTGCTGAATTCATAGCCGATGCCGCAGCCGGCCTTGAGGGTGAGCCCGGCTTCGTGGACCTTGCGCAGGATGCCGTCCATCGAATCTTCCAGCGTGCCCGAGACGGTGCAGTTGATGGTGCTGGTGGCCGGCTTGTGCGCCTGCGCGCCGGCATTGGAAATGATGCGGCCGGCGGGAATGGCGCCACGGCGCAGCGCCCAGGTGAAGCGCTCGCGCCAGTGCCGGCGCTTGTCCTCGGTGAGTTCGGCATCGGCCAGCGCGTGCGCCACGCGCAGGTAAGTGGCGTCGATGTCCGCATCCAGCGCCTGGCCCTGCTTGGTCTTGAGCCGGTACTTCTTGTCCCAGATATCCAGCGATGCCGGCTGCAGCGGCACTTCGCCGGTGGCCAGCTCCGGGGGAATCACGTCCGTTTGCACCGTACGCATTCGAGGCAGGCTCCATCGCGTGGTCACCGGGTGTGCCCGCTGGCGTACCCAACGCCTTGGGGCACTCTGGGTCGGCAACGCAACATCTAGTGGCCGGCCTGGATCCAGCTTACGCCGGCACGGGGGCGTGTCAACGGCACGGAAGGTCGCAGGGGCGGCGGTGGCCGGCTCGATTTCATCGCCGGTTTAGCCGGCAGCGCACAGACTCGTTCAGCTTGATTTACCGTATACGTGTTCTCCGCCCACCGGACTCCCATGCGACCGCTCCCGACCCTGCTCACGCTCGCGCTTGCCGCCGCCTTCGGAGGCTTTGTCGCTTCCGCCATCAACGCCCATCTGGACAACCGCGCTGAAGCGGCGCCGGCCACGCCGGCCATTCCGGCGACCGCTGCGCTGCCTGCGTCGGTGGCCGGCCAGCCGGTGCCCTCGCTGGCGCCGATGCTGGAGCGGGTGATGCCGGCGGTGGTGAGCGTCAATACCAAGCAGGTGGTGCGGGTGCGCAACCCGTACTTCAACGACCCGTTCTTCCGCCGCCTGTTCCCGGAAGTGCCGCAGGAGCGTATCAACGAATCGCTCGGTTCGGGCGTCATCATCGATGCGGCCGAAGGCCTGGTGCTGACCAACCACCACGTGATCGAGAACGCCGACGACGTGCAGGTGACGCTGTCGGACGGGCGCACGGTCAAGGCCGAGTTCCTCGGTTCGGACCGCGACACCGACATTGCGCTGATCCGGATTCCGGCCGACAAGCTCACCGCACTGCCGCTGGGCGACAGCACGCAGCTGCGCGTGGGCGATTTCGTGGTGGCCATCGGCAACCCGTTCGGCTTCAGCCAGACGGTCACGTCGGGCATCGTCTCGGCGGTGGGCCGCACCGGCATCCGCGGGCTGGGCTACCAGAACTTCATCCAGACCGATGCCTCGATCAACCCGGGCAACTCCGGCGGCGCGCTGGTCAACCTGCAGGGCCAGCTGGTGGGCATCAATACCGCCAGCTTCAACCCGCAGGGCAGCATGGCCGGCAACATCGGCCTGGGCCTGGCCATTCCGACCAACCTGGCGCGCGATGTGGTGGACCAGCTGATCAAGCATGGCGTGGTGGTGCGCGGCACGCTGGGCATCGAAGCACAGAACCTCACCCAGGCGCTGGCGCAGAACCTGGGCCTGAGCGAAGCGCGTGGCGCGCTTGTCACCCGCGTGCTGGCCGGTTCGGGCGCCGCTGCGGCCGGGCTGAAGCCGGGCGATGTGGTGGTGTCGGCCAACGGCCAGCGGGTCGATGGCGCGGTGGCGCTGCACAACGTGGAGGGTCTGCAGCCGGTGGGCAGCGCGCTGACACTGGAGGTGCGCCGTGATGGCAAGCCGCTGACGTTCAAGGCCACGCTGAAGGAGCAGCCGCGCGCGGTTGCCGGTGAATCGCTGGACCCGCGGTTGAGCGGCGCCACCTTCGTCGACCTGCCCGAGACATTGCGCCAGGCCGGCAGCAGCGGGGTCATGGTCAGCGAGGTCAAGCGCGGCAGCCGCGCGGCGAATTCGGGCCTGGTCGCCGGCGATCTGATCATCCAGGCCAGCGTGGGTGAATTCGCCGACCTGGCCAGCTGGCGCGCCAATTTCCAGCAGCGCCCGCAGCAGCTGGTGCTGCGCGTGGTGCGCGGCAATGCGCGCGGCGAACTGGAGATGCGCTGAACCGGTCAGGCAACCTTCGCGCGCGGATCACACCAGCTGACGCCCTCTACACCCTGCCAGTGCTATTACCTTCAGTTCGCTTCGACCGGCATGGCCTGCGGTCACCTTCCCCATCGCTTACTACGGAGATACACGATGAGCCCCACCAATACCGAAAACCTCAAGGAACACCTGGGTGAAGCCGGTTCGCACCTGAAGTCGGCTGCCACCGCTGCCGGCGGCGCGATCAAGGGCGCCACCGGCGCGGCGACCGACGAACTGCGTATCGGCAAGGCCAACGTCAAGGCCGAACTCTCCGACACCGCACTGTCCGGGCTGGCTGCTGCTGAATTCGGCGGTGCTGCTGCCAAGGAACAGGTCGATGCGCTGATGGACAAGGGCAAGGACCTGGTCGACAGCGCCGCCGAGCTGATCCGCGAGCGCCCGCTGGCCTCGTTCGGCGTGGCGTTTGCCGCCGGCTGGATCATCGCCAAGCTTGCCCGCAGCGGCGACAAGTAAGTCGGCGTGAGCGATCAAGCACAGTCGACGCCTGACGGTGGGGCGGCAACGCCTCCACCCGAGGGCGATGCCGGGCAGCGCGCGCCGCGCCTGGATGAAAGCATCCGCGAGGTCGGCCAGGCTGGCCGCGCAACCGTGGATTCGGCCAAGCACACGCTGCGTTCGCTGCGTCGGCTGGCCTCTTTTGAATTTGCATTGGCACGCAGTGCGTTCGGTCGGGCATTGGCGTGGAGCGGGGTGGCGATCGTGTTCGGCGCCTCAGCCTGGCTGCTGCTGGCCGGCACGCTGATTGCGCTGATGCAGCGCTGGGGCCTGTCCTGGTTCCATTCGCTGTTGATCACCTCGCTGGTGAGCCTGGCGATGACCGGCTACGCCATCTGGCGGGTGTCGTTCTTCTTCCGCCACACCGGCATGCATGCCACCCGCCGCCAGTTGTCGCGGCTGGGCCTGTTCGATGAGCCCACCGAAGACGATCCCGATGCGGATGTGCGGGCACCGGAGCGTACGCCATGAAGTTCGAAGCCCTTCGCCACCGCGTCAAGCGGGCTGAACAGGTGGTCTCGATCCGGGTCGACCAGACCCAGTGCAGCTGGTTCACCCTCAGCCAGGCCTGGCGCGAAGGCTGGACCCCACTGCGCATCATCAGCGTGGGCCTTGCCGGTGGTTTCCTGGCCGGCAAGCTGGAGCCCGGCAGCACCCGTTTCCACGGGGCCCGCTGGCTGCAGATGATTGGTTCGGTGTCCAACCTGATGGCCAGCGCACAGGCGGCGTTCGCCTCGATGCAGGCCAATGAGGCGGCCGAAACCGCCGAACAGGCCGCGGACAAGGTGGATGAAGCGGTCGACCCGACGCCACCTGCAGCACCGGCTCGGGCCGCCGCCCCTGCCCCTGCGCCACGGGCCCGGGTGACCGCTACGCAGGAGGCGGCGCAGCCGCAGCCACTGCCAGCGGAAGCGGCCACCGACGTTTCCGAACGTTAACCGGTAGCGCCGGCCGTTGGCCGGCCCTCCCATTCCACACGCCGCACGCACCCGGGTTGCCCAATAATGCGTCTCCTCTCCAGCGTGCGACCTGCATGAGCGTTCCTGCGCCCTCCCCTGCCGACGCTCCCCTGCCGGTACCGGTACCGCCCCCGCCGCGCCCGCGCGCGCCGATGTCGCTGGTGGTGCTGGCCATGCTGGCGGTGGCGTTCACTCTGTGGGCCGCGCAGGAAATCATCCTGCCGATCCTGCTGGCCATGTTCTTCGCGCTGGTCGGCAACCCGATCCTGCGCCTGCTGGGCCGGCTGTGGGTTCCGCGCTTCCTGGCGGCGGTGCTGGTGATCGGGGTGGGGTTGAGCGGCACGGCCGCGCTGGGCGTGCAGCTGGTGGGCCCGGCGATGGAATGGGCACAGGAAGCCCCGCAGCAGCTGCGCAAGGTGGCCCGGCAGGTGCAGAACCTGACCAAGCCGGTGCAGCAGGCCAACCAGGCGGCGGAGAATTTCGCGCGCGTGGCGGGTGGCGAGGGCAGCCGCCGGGTGCAGGTGGTGCGCACCCAGCTGGATGACCCGTACAAGGTACTGACCCGGGCGCCGCGCCTGGCCGCGTCCGTGCTGGCGGTGGTGCTGCTGACGCTGTTCTTCATGATCTATGGGCAGAACCTGCAGAAGCATGCCATCGCGCTGTTCCCCAGCCGGCAGCAGCAGCGGTTCACTACTGACATCCTGCGTTCGATCGAACGTGAGGTCTCGCGCTATGTATTGACCATCACCGTGATCAACACGCTGGTGGGGCTGATTTTCTCCGGGGTGCTGTTGCTGCTGGGCATCAGCCTGCAGGAAGCGCTGCTGTGGGGCACGGTGGCGGCGCTGCTGAATTTCGCACCCTACGTGGGCCCGCTGATCGGGGTGACGCTGATGCTGCTGATGGGCTTCGTGGAGTTCAGCGACCCGTTCCATGCCTTGCTGCCGGCGGCGTGTTACCTGGCCCTGCACACCATTGAAGGCCAGGTGGTGACCCCGATCGTGCTGGGCCGGCAGATGGCGATTTCGCCGCTGATCCTGATCCTGGCGCTGATGGTGTTCGGCTGGCTGTGGGGCATGGTGGGCCTGCTGCTGTCGGTCCCCCTGCTGGTCTGCATCAAGCTGGTGCTGGCGCGCCTGGACGGCACCCAGGGGTGGGCCAAGCTCCTGGAGTAGAGCCACGCCCTGCGTGGCTGACCCCACAGGAGTAGAATGGACGGGTGAATTTTCCCGTCCTAGCCATCACCCTCGACCTCGACGACACCCTGTGGCCGTTCGCCCCTATCGGCGCCCGCATCGACCAGGTGTTGTACGAGTGGATGCTCCAGCACAGCCCCGCCACCGCCGCGATGTACCCGGTGGCGGCGATGCGCGAACTGCGTGAGCGCTCCTTCCGCGATAACCCGCACCTGCACTACGACCTGAGCGCCCTGCGCCGGCTCACCCTGCGCGAGGCGCTGGAAAACAGCGGGGCAGACCTGGCCCTGCTGGAACCGGCCTACGAGGCGTTCTACGCCGCCCGCAACCAGGTGGAGTTCTACCCCGATGCGGTGGACGCGCTGGCCCGCATCGCCGCCCGGGTGCCGGTGGCCGCGCTCAGCAACGGCAACGCCGACCTGGCCCGGATCGGGCTGGACCACCACTTCGCCTTCCAGCTGGGTTCGCGCGAACACGGCGCGGCCAAGCCGGCCGCCAGCATCTTCCACGCCGCCTGCGAGCGCCTGGGCGTGCCTCCGGCGCAGGTGCTGCACGTGGGCGACCACATCGAAATGGACGTAGTGGGCGCGATGCAGGCCGGCCTGCGTGGCTGCTGGATCAACCGCGTCGAACACACCTGGCACCATCCTTCGCTGCAGCCTGACCTGCAGTTCGACACCCTGACCGGGCTGGCCGACTGGCTCGATGCGAACGCATCGGCACAGACCGCCTGACCACGAACGGAGCACGACCCCGCATGACCCAGATCACCGGCTTCACCACCGATTCGGCCAACGCCCTGCCGCTGCATGTCATGGAGCGCGAACAGTTCGCGGCGTGGCGCGCGCAGCAGAGCCCGGCCCTGGTTGCCTGGCTGGATGCGCAGCACTTCAACGGCAGCGGTGGCAGCGTGGTGCTGCTGCCGGGCGAACACGGCCTGGCCGGCGCCATCGTCGGCGTGGGCGACCCGGGCGATGCCTATGCGTATGCACACGCCCCGTTCGCCCTGCCCGAAGGCACCGTCTGGCAGCTGGCCAATGCACTGCCGGCCAACATCGAAACCCTGCTGCACCTGGGCTGGGGCCTGGGCAGCTACCGCTTCGCGCGCTATCGCAAGCCCAACCGCGCGCCGGCGCAGCTGGTAGCCAGCCCGGCCGCCGAAGTGCGCGATGTGATCACCGCGAGCCTGCGCGTGCGCGACTGGGTGAACACCCCTACCGAAGACATGGGCCCGCAGCAGCTGGAAGACGCCGCGCGTGAACTGGCCGCCGCCCATGGTGGCCAGTGCGAAGTGATCACCGGTGACGCGCTGCTGGAGCAGAATTTCCCGGCCATCCACGCGGTGGGTCGCGCCTCGCACCGCGCGCCGCGCCTGATCGCGCTGCGCTGGGGCCAGGCCGGCCGCCCGCACGTGGCGCTGGTGGGCAAGGGCGTGTGCTTCGATACCGGCGGGCTGGACATCAAGCCGGCCGACGGCATGCGCAACATGAAGAAGGACATGGGCGGCGCCGCGCACGCGCTGGCGCTGGCCGGGCTGATCATGGCCCAGGAGCTGCCGGTGCAGTTGACCCTGCTGATCGCTGCGGTGGAAAACGCGATCGGCCCGGATGCGTTCCGCCCGGGCGAAGTGATCGCCACCCGCAAGGGCCTGAGCATCGAAATCGACAACACCGATGCCGAAGGCCGGCTGGTGCTGTGCGATGCGCTGACCTACGCCAGCGAACAACAGCCGGAGATCGTGCTGGATTTCGCCACGCTCACCGGTGCGGCGCGCATCGCGCTCGGCCCGGACCTGCCGGCGCTGTTCAGCAACAACGACAGCCTGGCCCAGCAGTGGCTGCAGGCCGGCGAAACCACGCGCGACCCGGTCTGGCGCATGCCGCTGTGGCGCCCGTACCTGCGTTACCTGCACAGCGGCATTGCCGACCTGGCCAACGCCGGTTCGCGCATGGCCGGCTCGGTGACCGCGGCGCTGTACCTGGAGCGGTTCATCGCCGAAGGCCAGGCCTGGGCGCACCTGGATGTGTACGCCTGGAATGATGGCGAACGCCCGGGCCGCCCGGCCGGTGGCGAGGCCCTGGCGCTGCGCTCGGCGTGGTCGATGTTGAAAACGCGATACGCGTAACGCCGAACCGAACCGATCCCCGCCCCGGCGGGGATCGTTCGTTGAATCTTGTCGAAAATGTGAATATCCGGGCGACCGGGGTTCTGACACCATGGCCGCACCCACCCCCTCACGTTCGAGAAGGCAGGTAACGGCCCATGTCGCTCTTCCGCTATACCCGCGCCGGCCGTGAGCCGGATGCCCCGCGCCCCCCGCATTCCCCGCTGCTGTGGATCGCGCTGATCGCGTTGATTGCCGGCGTGCTGGTGCTGGCTTTCGCCTGGCTGGCCGGCTGGCTGGGCCGCGACCGCGTCACCGTGCAGACCTTCACCGACACCATCGAAGCCACCGGCGCCAACCACCCCGGTTTCCGCCGCGCGCACAGCAAGGGCGCGTGCGTAAGCGGCAGCTTCCAGGGCACCCCGCAAGGGGCCGCACTCAGCGCGGCACGGGTGTTCCGCCAGCAGCAGGTACCGGTGCTGGGCCGCCTGTCGATCGGCGGCGGCGATCCTCACGGTGCAGACGCCAATGCGCGCGTGCGCAGCATGGCGCTGCAGCTGGTCAGCGATGACGGCCAGGAATGGCGCACGGCGATGAACAGCTTCCCGTTCTTCGCCGTGCCCACCACCGAGGCGTTCCTGGAACAGACCCGCGCCGGCATTCCCGACCCGGCCACCGGCAAGCCGGACCCGGCGAAGATGGCAGCCATTGCAGCCAAGTACCCATCGGCGAAGGCCTTCGGCGAATGGGCCAAGACCGCGCCGTGGTCCACCAGCTGGGCCAACACCACCTACAACGGCGTGAACAGCTTCCGCTTCACCAACGCCGACGGCCACACCGAAGTGGTGCGCTGGAGCATGCGCCCGCTGGCACCGTTCGAAGCCATGGATGCCGAGCAGCGCAAACAGGCCAGCCTGGATTACCTCAGCGATGAGTTCCAGCAGCGCCTGGCCAACGGGCCGGTGCAGTGGGAGATGTGGGCGACCATTGCCACAGCCGGCGATGCGGTGAACGACCCCTCGATTCCGTGGCCTGAAGACCGCCGCCAGGTGAAGCTGGGCACGCTGACCCTGACCGCGCTGCAGCCGCAGGCCGGCGGTGCCTGCAACAACCTCAACTTCGATCCACTGATCCTGCCCAGCGGCATTGCCGGCAGCGATGACCCGATCCTGGCCGCGCGTTCGGCGGTGTATTCCGAATCGTTCAACCGCCGCGAACGCGAACTGGCCAGTGGCAAGGAGAAGGCGCAATGAGCCGTGATGCCGGGCATTTCAACCTCACCGCGCGCGTGCTGCACTGGCTGATGGCGGTGCTGATCCTGACCATGCTGTTCGTCGGCGTGACCATGGTGGCCTCGCTGCACTGGCGACCGATGCTGGTGGACCTGCACCGGCCGCTGGGCATCGCGATCCTGCTGCTGGCGCTGGTGCGGCTGATCAACCGGTTGCGCCATCGGCCACCGCCGCTGCCGGCGGATCTGCCGGCGTGGCAGGCGGCCGCCGCGCATGCCTCGCATTGGGTTCTGTACGGGTTGATGCTGGCCATGCCGCTGGTGGGCTGGGCGATGCTGTCGGCCGGTGGCTACCCGATCCAGATGTGGAAGGGCGTGCTGCTGCCGCCGATCCTGCCGCACGACGTGGCGCTGTACGCCGCGCTGCGCAGCGCGCACAGCCTGCTGGCCTATGTGTTGTTCGCCACGGTGGTGCTGCATTTGAGTGCGGCGCTGTTCCACCTGTGGGTGCGCAGGGATGGGGTGTTCCAGGCGATGGCGAAGGGCCCAGGAGACCGTTGACAAGGGCACACGACCAACGGTCGTGTGCTACCGGCTGGTTGTAGCCACCGTGGGTGGTTACAACCACCCTTTCTGCCGGGCCAGGCGGTAGGCCTCGATGCGGTTTGCCACGCCCAGCTTGCCGATGCATTCGGACAGGTAGTTGCGCACCGTGCCATGCGACAGCCCCAGCTGCGTGGCGATCTCGCTGGCCGAGCGGCCGTCGCCGGACAGGCGCAGCACCTGGCGTTCGCGGTCGTTGAGCGGGTCGGCCTGCGACCACGCATCGAGTGCGAGCTGCGGGTCAATGGCACGGCCACCGTGCTGTACCTGGCGCAGTGCATCGGCCAGCTTCTCCGCCGGTGCGTCCTTGAGCAGGTAACCGCACACGCCGGCATCCAGTGCGCGGCGCAGGAATCCGGAACGCGCGAAGGTGGTCACGATCACCACCTTGATCGGCAGCGCATGCCGGGCGATGCGCTGCGCCAGCTCCAGCCCGGACAGCCCCGGCATTTCGATATCGGTGACCAGGATGTCCGGCTGCAGCTGCTGCAGCATCCGCCAGGCCGCCTCACCGTCAGCGGCGGCACCCAGCACGTCGATATCCGGCTCCAGCCCGAGCAGCGCCGACAACGCGCCGCGCACCATCGCCTGGTCTTCGGCCAATACGATGCGGATCATGGCAGTGCCTCACTGGTCATTGGGGGCGCACTTGGCGCCGTGGCGACCGCGGCGGTCCTGGCCGGTAGCGGCACCTGCACCACCACCGTGGTGCCCTGCCCGCGCGGGGAGTGCACCTGCAGCGTGCCACGCAACGCAGCCACGCGTTCGCGCATGCCAGTGAGCCCGTTGCCATCGGCCTGCACATCGCCGCGGCCGTCATCGCGGATCTGCAGGCCCAGGGTGCGCCCGTCCTGGCTGAACTCAACCCAGGCCTGGTGCGCGTCGGCATGCCGCACGATGTTGGTGGCCGCTTCGCGCAGCACCAGCGCCAGGCCGCGTTCGATCTCCGCCGGCATCGGCGGCGGCGGGCTGTAGTGCAGGTGCACGTGCTGGCATTCCAGCAGCAGCCGCGCGGCCGCCAGTTCCGCAGCGAGATCGCTGGCACGGATGCCGGTCACGGCGCTGCGCACTTCAGACAATGCCTGCCGCGCGATGGCTTCGGCTTCGGTCACCTCCAGCCGCGCGCGTTCGGGATCGCGTTCGAACAGCTTGCGCGACAGCTCCAGCTTCAGGGTGATCAGCGACAACGTGTGACCGAGCAGGTCGTGCAGGTCGCGGCCGATGCGCTCGCGCTCGGCGGTGGCGGCCAGCCGTCGCACTTCGTCCTGGGAGAGCTGCAGGGCTGCATCGCGATCCTTGTTGGTGCTTTCCACGTTGATGATGACGCCAATGATGAACGCCATCGACGGAATCCAAACCACCAGCTGCCAGTGGTAGCCCACCCACAGCGCGATCGCCACGAAGGCGGCGTTGAGCACCACCAGCTGGCCGAGGTAGCGCCACGCGCTGCCGGTGCGGCACACCCGCAGGGTGACGCAGCCGAAGATGAAGTAGCTGATGCCTGACGGATACCACGGCAGCAGCGCCAGGCCCATGGCCACCATGGCCAGCGCGTAACGCGGCGCGTGCCGGCGCGGCGACAGCAGCTGGCGGGCGTACAGCGCCAGGAACACCGGGTAGGTCAGCAGGGTCAGCCACAGCCACGTCAGGGTGTAGCCGCCGCCGAACATCGGGGTGAGGAACACCCAGCCGGTCCACAACAGGTGCACCGCGTCGGACCAGGCCGGCTTGCCGGCGCGCAGGTTGTCGGCAACGGCCGAATCCGCGGCAGGTCGCAGAAGGGAGGAGAGCCAGCGGGGCGGCATGGTGGGTTCCCGGTCGTGGGGGCGAGGCGCGATCATGGCAGTTTCCCGGTGGGGTGCGGCATACCCATACGATCCCGGGTCGGCGATGGCATTTCCAGTACGCCCCATCACCCCAGGCAGGTGACAGCTGTCACTGCACGGAACCGCGCCGGCCGGGCATCCTGTGCCCCAGCCGGCCCCTTCCGGTTTGCCCGTGACTCCCGTTGCGGTCACACTCGGCCCGATTCCACGTCCAGACTCACGATGAACGCATCCGCTGAACTGCTCAAGGAACTCCGCATCGACCGCAAGAAGGCCGCCGCCCCGCCGCCTTCGTCGCCACGCCGTGGCCTGTGGATCGTGCTCGCCATTGTCGCCCTGCTGATCCTGGGCGGTATCGCCTGGGTGATGTTCGGCCGCGAACGCCCGATCGAGGTGACCACCGCGCCGGTGGTGGCCATCCAGCAGGGCACCGCCAGCAGCTCGGTGCTCGATGCCAGCGGCTACGTGGTGGCCCGGCGCATGGCCACGGTGTCGGCCAAGATCACCGGCAAGGTTCGCGAGGTGATGATCGAGGAAGGCATGCGGGTAGAAGAAGGCCAGGTCATGGCCACCCTGGACCCGATCGATGCCAACGCCCAGCGCAGCCTGTCGTCCTCGCAGCTGGAAGCGGCCCGCAGCCAGCTGGCCGGCCTGCAGGCACAGGTGGCCCAGGCCGATGCCGAAGCCGGGCGCCTGCAGAAACTGGTGGGGCAGCAGCTGGTTTCGCGCTCGCAGTTCGACCTGGCCATGGCCCAGCGCGACAGCCTGCGCGCGCAGCTGCGCACCGCGCAGCGCAACACCAAGGTGGCCGGCGACGCGCTGGCCATTGCCGACCTGGGCGTGGACAACAACATCGTGCGCGCGCCGTTCTCCGGCGTGGTCACCGCCAAGGCGGCGCAGCCGGGTGAGATCGTGTCGCCGCTGTCGGCCGGTGGCGGCTTCACCCGCACCGGTATCGGCACCATCGTGGACATGGATTCGCTGGAAATCGAAGTGGACGTGGGCGAGGCCTTCATCGGCCGCGTGCAGCCGAAGATGCCGGTGGAAGCCACGCTCAACGCCTACCCGGAATGGAAGATTCCGGCCGAAGTCATCGCCATCATCCCCACCGCCGACCGCGGCAAGGCCACGGTCAAGGTGCGCGTGGCGTTGAAGAGCAAAGACCCGCGCATCGTGCCGGAGATGGGCGTGCGGGTGAGCTTCCTGGAAGCGGCCGCCCCGGCCCAGGCCGCAGCGTCCAAGGGCGTGCGCGTGCCGGCGGCGGCGCTGGTCGAGCGCGACCAGAAGACGGTGGCGTTCGTGGTGGGCGATGACAGGCGCGTGCAGCAGGTCCCGGTCACCGTGGGCGTGGCGCTCAACAACGACCGCCAGGTCACTGCCGGCCTCAGCGCCGGCCAGCAGGTGGTCAGCAACCCGCCGCCGGAACTGCGCGATGGCAGCGCGGTCGTGGAAAAGCAGGCGCAGTAAGCAAGGCGGCGCCGCGACCGGGTCGCGAGCCGACGATGTGCGATTCCCGTGCCGGCCCGGCGCGCATGCGCGCGGCTGCCTGCAGGGCTTCTTCTTCCACCGCATCACGGAGAACCACCCATGTCCACCCTGGTTTCGCTCCGCAACATCACCAAGACCTACCAGCGCGGCCCCGAAAAGGTGCAGGTGCTGCACGGTATCGACCTGGACATCCAGCGCGGCGACTTCGTCGCCCTGATGGGGCCGTCCGGCTCGGGCAAGACCACCCTGCTCAACCTCATCGGCGGGCTGGATACGCCCAGCGGCGGCGAGATCGAGATCGAAGGCGAGCGCATCGACCGCATGTCCGGCGGCCAGCTCTCCACCTGGCGCAGCCACCATGTCGGCTTCGTGTTCCAGTTCTACAACCTGATGCCGATGCTCACGGCGCAGAAGAACGTGGAACTGCCACTGCTGCTCACCCACCTGGGTGCGGCGCAGCGCAAGCGCAATGCCGAAATCGCGCTCACCCTGGTCGGCCTGGCCGACCGCCGCAGCCACCGCCCCAATGAGCTGTCCGGCGGCCAGCAGCAGCGCGTGGCGATTGCGCGGGCGATCGTGTCCGACCCCACGTTCCTGATCTGCGATGAGCCCACCGGCGACCTGGACCGCGCCTCCGCCGAGGAGATCCTGTTGCTGCTGCAGCAGCTCAACCGCGAGCACGGCAAGACCATCATCATGGTCACCCACGACCCCAAGGCCGCCGAGTACGCCACCCATACGGTGCACCTGGACAAGGGTGAGCTTGCACAGGCACCTGCGGCCCACTGACGGAGGTCACTGCGATGAAATATTTCTCGCTCATATGGGCACAGCTGTTCCGCAGCAAAACGCGGACCCTGCTGACCCTGCTTTCGGTGGTGGCCGCGTTCCTGCTGTTTGGCATGCTCGATTCGGTGCGCGTGGCATTCAGTTCGGGCGGCAGCGTGGAAGGCGCCAACCGGCTGATCGTAGCCTCGCGCCTGTCCATCACCCAATCGCTGCCGACCCGGCTGGAGCCGCAGGTGCGGCAGGTACCCGGGGTGAAGGACGTCACCTACGGCATGTGGTTCGGTGGCATCTACCAGGACCCCAAGAACTTCTTCGCCAACTTCTCGGTGGCACCCAACTACTTCGACGTGTACCGCGAACTCCAGCTGCCGCCCGAACAGCTCAAGGCCTTCCAGGACACCCAGACCGGTGCGGTGGTGGGCGAAACGCTGGCCAAGGAGTTCGGCTGGAAGATCGGCGACACCATTCCGCTGCAGGCCACCATCTTCCCGCGGGGCGGCAGCAACGACTGGCCGCTGCAGCTGGTGGGCATCTTCCGGTCAAAGGACCGCACCCTGGCAGCAAATGAAGAGCGCCAGCTGATGATGAACTGGAAGTACTTCGACGAGAGCAACGACTACATCAAGAACCAGGTCAGCTGGTTCACGGTCACCCTGGACAACCCGGACCACTCCTCGCGTGTGGCCCAGGCCATCGATGCGATCTCGGCCAATTCGGACCATGAAACCAAGACCCAGACCGAATCGGCGTTCCAGCAGGCCTTCGTCAAGCAGTTCGCCGACATCGGCCTGATCGTCACCTCGATCATGGGCGCGGTGTTCTTCACCCTGCTGCTGCTCACCGGCAACACCATGGCCCAGGCCGTGCGCGAGCGCGTGCCCGAACTGGCCACGCTGAAGACGCTGGGCTTCAAGGACAGCACCGTGCTGACGCTGGTGATGATCGAATCGGTGCTGCTGATCGGGCTGGGCGGCGCCATCGGCATGGGCCTGGCCGCGACCATCCTGCCGCTGCTGGCGCCGAAGACACAGGGTCTGTTGCCGCCGCACGTACCCACCCAGACCTGGTTGATGGGCATTGGCCTGATCCTGCTGATCGGGGTGGTAGTGGGCCTGCTGCCGGCGCTGCGCGCCAAGCGGCTGAAGATCGTCGATGCCCTGGCGGGCCGCTGAGGAGAACCGACATGAGGAAGCAATGGTTGAGCAATCTGTTGTCGGTGCTGCTGCTGGCGGTGATGCTGGCGGTGTGGATCATGCTGCCCTGGCCGGGGGTGCTGGCCGTGGCCGTAGCAGTGGGGTTGTGGCTGCTGTTCACCCGCAGCGGGCGGCTGGCGCTGGCCGCCACGCGCATTGGCGTGGCCAGCCTGCCGCAGCGGTGGGGCGCGTCCTCGGTGGTGGTGGTGGGCATTGCCGGCGTGGTCGGCGTGCTGGTGGCAATGCTGGCGATGGGCCAGGGCTTCCAGGCCACGCTCAACAGCACCGGCGATGACACCACGGCCATCGTGCTGCGCGGCGGTTCGCAGGCCGAAACCAATTCGGTGATCACCCGCGACCAGGTACCGCTGCTGTCCACCCTGCCCGGCGTGGCCAAGGATGCGCAGGGCCGGCCGATGATTTCGCCGGAGCTGTCGCAGGTGGTCAACCTGGTCTCCAAGGGCGACGGCACCGACGTCAACGCGCAGTTCCGTGGCGTGGGCGAAATGGCGTGGGCGGTGCACGACAAGGTCAAGGTCACCGAGGGCCGCCCGTTCAAACCCGGCCTGCGCGAGATCGTGGTCGGCAAGGGCGCGCAGGGCCAGTTCCGCGGGCTGGAGGTGGGTAAGTCGCTCACGCTGGGCAACCAGCAGTGGACCGTGGTGGGTGTGTTCAACTCCGGCGATGCCCATGATTCGGAACTGTGGACCGACGCTGAGACGCTGGCCAACACCTACCAGCGCAGCGCGTGGCAGTCGATCAGCGTGCGCACCGCTGGCAAGGCTGGGTTCGATCAGTTCAAGGCCGGCGTCGCTGCCGACCCGCGTCTGAAGTTGGATGTGGAAACCACGCGGGCGTACTACGCCAAACAGGGCGGTGGCCTGAACACCCTGATCAAGGTGCTGGGCACGGTGATCGGCGCGATCATGGCGGTGGGTGCGGTGTTTGGCGCGCTCAACACCATGTATGCGGCGGTGGCCACCCGCGCGCGTGAGATCGCGACGATGCGCGCGATTGGCTTCCGTGGGTTGCCGGTGGTCACCGCGATCATGCTCGAAACCATGTTGCTGGCACTGATCGGCGGCTTGCTGGGCGGGCTGGTGGCGTGGGCGATCTTCAATGGCTACAGCGTCTCCACCATCGGCAGCAACTTCAGCCAGGTGGTGTTCCAGTTCAAGGTCTCGCCCGAGCTGTTGTGGAGCGGGCTGAAGTGGGCGCTGGGCATCGGCCTGGTGGGCGGGCTGTTCCCCGCGCTGCGTGCGGCGCGGTTGCCTATAACCACGGCGTTGCGCGAAACCTGATGCATGGAACCACCGTGCCCCCGGAGGGGCACGGTGGATGGATCATTCCGCCCGGCACTCAATCTTTCCAGCAATCCGGGCACAGAGGTATGCAACGGTGGAGGTGCCGAACGCAGGCGTCCCCGTGACTTTTACGCCCGCCCAGCCGGCCCGCTGCACGAAGTAGGGCGCGAGCGCCCGCTCGTAAGGCAGCCTGCGCGCGGTGCCGTCTGGATACAGGAAGTCTTCCGCTTTTTCCTGGATCACCCAGTTCCAGTCCCGCGAGTTCAGATACTCCCACTGGCGTGTCTCGTAATCGAAGTAGAACTCGACGTAGCCGAGCGAGGACGTCAGGATCTTCAGCTGCGCGATCAACGGCGACGCGCCATAGGACTGCGATTCGAACCGCAGGATGCGGCCGTGCTCGGCATCTGCGTTCAAGAAGGCGTAGCGGCTTGAGCGGGTGAGCATGCGCCGTACCGTTTCACGCGCTTCCTCACGCCTGGGATTGAGGTCGGAGACGTGATGCCCCCACAGCAGGGTGTCGCTCTGCGGTTGTTCCATCATCACGTGCGGTGATCCCGGTGGCTGCAGCGACACCGTTCCCCACTGGTCAACGAAAGCGCCCTGGACCTCATTGTAGAGCTTCATCAGCGCGTTGTACTGCGTGCGTATCCACGGTGCCGGCACGAAATGCGTGGCCACCAGCTGCCCGTTCTCGTTGGTGACCTGAAACCCCTGAATGTTGGTCTGGCTTGCGGCCTGGTAGACGTAGTGCGAGCCGACGCCCAGCGAGCGCGCCTTCGCGTACATCTCAGCATCGGTACACATGTAGCACGGCTGTGCGACGGGATCTTCAATCTTTTCCTGCGCCATGCCCTGCAATGGCAATGCCGCCAACAGCAACCACCCCAGATTCTTCATTACCCACTCCCTGATAGCCCGCACACGCGGGTGGTGTGAGTGCAGCATCGTGGGAGTGTCCAGGGATATCGGAATGGATCGAATTGCGCCGCCAGGTGTGCGCCATCTGAAATGATGCGGTCGGCGCGCCCTGGACCACGACCGCGTGTCGTTCATGCTCGTTCAAACGGCACATTGCGTCAGCCCAGCTGTATCGCCAGCGATGCCCATCTGAGACGCCGATCAAACCAACGCTGTGACGAGGCTCAACGGAATCAGTGAAGCGGCCTCGTTCTTGTCCGAAAATTCTGCAATCCCGTTGCGCCCTCCATCGCCGGCCGCTATTTTCGCGCCCTCGAAAGAAACACGCGCCGCAGACTGAATGCGACAGCGGGAAACCACAGGAGGGTATGGATGTCGCGCGACGGACTGATCACGAAGATTCAGTCGGGGATTCTGACCCTCCCCGCTGGACTCCTTGCAGCCACTCTCTACGCCATCGCCTGCTGGTCAACGCGACAGATCTCACTGGACCAGTTCTTTCTGCCGTCCGGTATACGCGTGGCCGCATTACTGATCACGCCAGTTCGCATGTGGCCCTACCTCCTGCTGGGGGAGTACGCCTACTTCGCCGAAATGCGCCTTCCTCTGGTAGGCACGTACGGGCTTGAATGGGTATTGGTGTCCTCGGCCTATCAGTTTCCACTCGTCGCACTGATCGTCTACCTGCACCGGCGTGCAGTTTCGGGCAAGAGGCAAGCTTGGATGCTCACCATCGCGGCCACGGCGGCGCTCGCGGTCGGCGTTGGGAATCTCGTGCTGATGCATGCATATTGGCAGTCACCACCGGCGGGCGATGTTTTTGTCATTGCCAGCAGGTTCATGCTTGGACACTACGTCGCCATTCTCACCATTGCCCCTATGGCGGTGCTGTGGAGTCGACGCAAGGAGGTCGATTGGCCAACGTGGCGAGAGCCCCCCAGTACAAGCGCGGCCGCCTCCCTGCTTGCACTTGGCGTGGCATCCATCCTCATCCCGGAGGATGCGTACGCCCACAAGGCCGCGATATTGCTACTCATGGTTGCTCCCATCATCGCCCTTACCTGTATCCATGGATGGTGGGGGGCGGCCATCGGAATGCCGATGATGTACGTCTTCGTACGCATCAGCACGCCAGTGACCGGGCTTCCCGGATCGTTCGACCTTGACTCCTTCAAGGTGCAGTTGGTTACCGCGCTCTCCGGGACGGCGCTGCTCGCGTTGGGCTCGAGGATCACCGACTACTATCATCAGTATCTGCTGCATGCGAAGGCGGGTCGTCAGGCAATCTCCAACGCGCGCGCCTCCCACATCGCCGGTGAACAGGAGTTGCGCAATCGCGTCGACAGCCTCCGACGCATCGGCGAGCGCCTGGATGCGTCGTTGAGCGACACCATCGATTGGCTCCGGAGCAACGGCCACCACGATGTCGCGTCCAATCTGCTCCATGTGTCGACTGTCCACTCGCGGACGTTCCGGGAACAGACCAGCATGGTTTACCCCACCACGATGGAACACGTAGGGTTGTATCTCGCCATCCAGGTAGGCGGTATAGGCGACGCTTGGGACCAGACAGGTCGCCTTGCCAGATCAAGCCTCACCGGCGACCCATGCCGCCTCAGCCTTGATCTGCAACTGACTGCCTACCGTGCAGTGACGGAGGCCGTGTCCCTCTTTCTGGAGCACGAGCGCGGCCCACTGAGGATCCGGGCGCGCTGTGGCCAGTTCGGCGCTACCAGGGGCATCGTGATCACTGTCGGCGTCCTGGATTCACGACACCACATTTCGCGAAGCACTATGACCATGGCGATCGGGCGACTTAGCGGTCGCGCCCAAGCCTACGGCGGCACCATTCAGTGCCGCCGAGATCGGATCCGGATGTTCCTCGCCGACTCGTCCACCTGCTAGGGAATATCGGATACACGCTCAACCCACCACACGGTTGACGGCCCGTGACCGCTGACGAGCAGTTTGAACTCATGGTCACGGTAAGCCTCCACAACATCCGCCACGTGTGGGTAGCGATCCTCCGAAGGGAGCGATATCTGCGTGTCGACTGGGCCAGATGGAAGCACCCAGAAGGTGTCGCCTGACTTTGCCAGGATGAACTCGATGGATCCGGCACTGTCACTGACTTGGAAGTAGTTGACGGCGTCGCGCTCGAAGGCATGTACGCTCCAACGTCGATCCAGACTCAGATTGGCTGATGAGGGTTGGATCTCGCCCATTCCGCTACGCGCTGGCTTCTGCCCAACACTTGGGCAGCAGAGTGCCCAGGCGTTGAGCGGTGAAGCCATCATCAGGATGAGCGGGCACACGTAACGCGTAGTCAACTTCAACACAGTGGACCTCCAGAGGCTTCATCAGTGGATGCGCGCGATGCTATTTGCGCCCAAAGGCCCACACCATGAAGAATGTCGGAAACGTGGTCGCGCAGCCACGTAGGGAATGGCTCCACGTTCGGAGCGCGGCGCCAATGCAGGTCGTTCACAGGCTGCGTAGAGCCACGCCCTGCGTGGCCGCCGGATGTCAGGTGCGCGCAGGTGCCCGCGAGCGCCACAGGCTGTCGCCGATGAACAACAGCAGCCCGGTCCAGATCGCGGCAAAGCCGATCGCCTTGGCGGTGTCGAATGGTTCGCGGAAGAAGAACACGCCCAGCAGCAGGCCCAGGCTCGGGGCGATGTACTGCAGGATGCCTACCAGCGAGAGCGGAATGCGCTTCACCCCATAGGCGAAGCCGATCAACGGCAATGCCGTCACCGCGCCGCCCAGGATCAGCAGCAGGTCGTTGCGCCAGCCCCAGCCGCTGAAGAACGCGCCACCGTGACCGTTTTCGCTCCACAGCGCGAAACCGATGGCCGGCAGGAACAGGTACAGGCTTTCGATGCCCAGCCCGGCTACCGGGTCTACCGAGATCATCTTGCGCAGCAGGCCGTACAGCCCGAACGAACAGGCCAGCCCCAGCGCGATCCACGGCGGGGTGCCGGCGTCGAGGGTCAGCCAGACCACGCCCAGTGCCGCGCACGCCACCGCCAGCCACTGCAGGCCGCGCAGGCGCTCCTTGAGCACCACCACGCCCAGCACCACGCTCACCAGCGGGTTGATGAAGTAGCCCAGGCTGGTTTCGATCACGTGCCCGGCGTTGATCGCCCAGATGTACAGCCCCCAGTTGAAGGCGATGGCCATGCTGCTCAGGGCCAGGGTGGGCAGCGCGCGTGGCTGGGCGGCAATCTGCTTCCACCAGCCGGTGCCGTTGCTCAGCAGCAGCCAGGCCACCACCAGCACGGTGCTCCAGATGATGCGGTGGGCGATGATCTGCTGCGAGGGCACCGCCTTGAGCAGGTGCCAGTACACCGGCACCAGCCCCCACAGGGTGAAGGTGAAGGCGGTAATGGCCAGGCCACGGCGCTGTTCCTGCAGGGGCGTCCGTTCCACAGCGCTCATTTGCGGCGGGTCCGTGCCAGGGTCAGCACCAGCACGCCGCCCAGGATCACGCCCATGGCCAGCAGGTCATGCGGGCCGAAATGCTCGTGGCCGATCAGCGCGCCCAGCAGTACGGCGATCACCGGGTTCACGTAGGCGTAGCTGGCGGCCAGCGCCGGGCGCACGTTCTGCAGCAGCCACACATAGGCGGTGAAGGCGACGATGGAGCCGAACATGCACAGGTAGGCCACCGCCAGCAGCCCATTCATGCTGGGCCAGGTGGTCGGGCGTTCGCCGGTGACCAGGCCCAGCGCGACCAGCATCACCCCGCCGCACAGCATCTGCCCGGCGGCGGTCATGAACGGGCTGGGCAGGTCCAGGCTGCGCGCCCAGACCGAGCCGAAGGCCCAGCCGATCGGGGCGATCAGCAGCAGCACCAGGCCCTGCGGCGAGGCGGTGAGGCTGCTGCCGGCGTTGAGCCAGACCACGCCGAGGAAGCCGATGGCGATGCCCAGCCATTCGCCGCGGGTGGCGTGCTGACCGCGCATGGCGCCGAACAGGGCCATCCACAGCGGCACCGATGCCACCGCCGTGGCGGCCAGCCCGGAGGACACCGTGCGCTCGGCCAGCACCACCATGCCGTTGCCCAGCACCAGCATGGTCAGGCCCATGATCACCAGGTTCCGCCACTGCCGGCCGGTGGGCGCGGGCATGCCGCGCCAGCGCAGCACCGCGTACATCAGGCTGCCGGCGACGATGAAGCGGGCGCCGGATACGGTGGTCAGGGGCAGCGCCCCGCCTTCCAGGGCAAAACGGATGCCCAGGTAGGTAGACCCCCACACCACGTACACCAGCAGCAGGGCCAGGACGACCAGGCCGCTGCGGGGAGCGACCTGCGGAGTTGCGGGGGTGGCGGCCATACGGGACCAGCGGTCGGGGGAGAGGCGATTCTAGGCCTTTGCCGGCGGCCCGGCATGCCCTCTGGTGGCACGCTGTCGTGCTGGACCTAGTTACATGGTGCAATGCCCACCGATCATCACGTGGGGTAAGGTAAAAACCAGTATTGCCATTGCTCCACCGTGAGGACCGTTTTCCAACATGAGCACTTCCCCCACCCTGGCCGCGCCCGCCAATGACAAGGCCGCGCTGAAACGCTCGATCTCCAATACCCTCAAGGGTTCGGCGGGCAATCTTGTCGAGTGGTACGACGTCTACGTCTACTCGGTATTCGCCGTCTACTTTGAATCGCAGTTCTTCTCGGCCGCCGACAAGAATTCCACCATCTACGTGTGGGCGATCTTCGCCGCCACCTTCCTGATGCGCCCGATCGGCGCCTGGTACTTCGGCCGCTTCGCCGACCGTTACGGCCGACGCCTGGCGCTGACCGTGTCGGTGTCGATGATGGCAGCCTGTTCGTTCCTGATCGCACTCACCCCCACGGCCAACACCATCGGTGGCTGGGCCGCGCTGATCCTGCTGTTCGCACGCCTGCTGCAGGGCTTCGCCACCGGTGGCGAGTACGGCACCAGTGCCACGTACATGTCCGAAGCGGCCATCCCGGGCCGCCGTGGCTTCCTGTCCTCGTTCCACTACGTCACCCTGGTGGGTGGCCATGTGCTGGCGCAGCTGACCCTGTTCACCATGCTGCTGTTCTGGGACAAGCCGGAAATTTCGGCCTGGGGCTGGCGCATCGCGTTCGGCATCGGCGGCCTGGCTGCGATCGTGGTGTTCTGGCTGCGTCGCTCGATGGATGAATCGCTGGGCGAAGACTCCATCGAAGCCGCGCGCGAAGGTCGCGCCAAGGCGTCCGGCTCGATGTACGAGCTGTTCGTGAACCAGTGGCGCCCGCTGCTGCTGTGCTTCCTGATCACCGCCGGTGGCACCGTGGCCTTCTACACCTACTCGGTGAACGGGCCGAAGATGATCCAGAGCGCGTTCGCCGGCACCGACGTGATGACCGGTACGCTGATCAACCTGGGCGTGCTGACGTTCCTGATGGTGCTGCAGCCGATTGGCGGCTGGCTGTCGGACATCGTGGGCCGCAAGAGCCTGCTGGTGTTCTTCGGCGTGGGCGGCGTGCTGTACAGCTGGTACCTGATCACCGAGCTGCCGAACCAGCACGACCCGCTGATCGCGTTCCTGACCCTGGCCCTGGGCTTTGTGATCCTCACCGGCTACACCTCGATCAACGCGGTGGTGAAGGCCGAGCTGTTCCCAACCCACGTGCGTGCACTGGGCGTGGGCTTTGGTTACGCGCTGGCCAACTCGCTGTTCGGTGGTACCGCCCCGCTGCTGTACCAGGGCGCGCTGAAGACCGACCGGGTGGGCGATTTCGCCATCTATGTCACCGCGATCATCGCGGTATCCCTGGTGGTGTACATGTTCTTCCTGAAGAACCATGGCCCGAACTACCTGGATGGCACGCGGAAGTAACGGGGCAGCGGCGAACAGCCGCAGCACGGGAAAAGAAAACGCCGGGCATTGCCCGGCGTTTTTCGTTTGGGTTCGCGGGGATCACGACCAACGGTCGTGATCTACCA
>NZ_JBNBBE010000007.1:85413-157744 GCF_050031795.1 Stenotrophomonas sp. SrG | reverse complement strand
TGTCACGACCGTTGGTCGTGACCCGCACGGCAATCAGCGGCGAGCCGCTTCGCTTTGTTCGCGGGCCTTGCGGAATTCCGAGCCCTCTTCCCAATGCGGCCAGCGGCGGCTGTTGGCCAGCTCGGCGCCCAGGTCGTACACCAGCAGGGTGTCGGCGGCGTGGCCGGCCGGGTCCCAGGTGGGGGTCCAGGCATCGCAGGCCTGGTGGTAGCAGTCGGCGAAGTACTTCTCGCGCAGCGCCTTGCCGGCGGCAACGCCGCCTTCCAGCTTGTCCAGCCCCGGGCCGATGGTGATGGCCGGCACGCCCAGGCGGGCGAAGGCGAAGTGGTCGGCGCGGTAGAAGAAGCCCGCTTCCAGGTTCGGGTCCGGGCTGTAGCTGCGCCCACGCGCCTTGGCCACACGCTCCAGGTCGCCTTCCAGCGAGACCCGGCCCTTGCCCCACGAGGCGATGTCGCGGGTGGCGCCATCCGGGCTGAACATCTCGATGTTGATCACCGCGGCAGTCTTGTCCAGCGGCGCCAGCGGGTGCGCGGCGTAGTAGCTGGCACCCAGCAGGCCCTTCTCTTCGGCGGTGAGCGCCACGAAGTACAGGGTGCGCTGCGGCTGCGGGCCGGCGGCGAACACGCGGCCCAGCTCCAGCACGGTGGCCACGCCGGTGGCATTGTCGATCGCGCCACGGCGGATGCGGTCGCCCTTCGCGTCGGGCTGGCCGATACCGAAGGCATCCCAGTGCGCGGAGAAGATCACCGCCTCATCGGCGTGCGCGCCGCCGGGCAGCTTGGCCACCACGTTGCGGGTGACCACCTGTTCGCGCTTGAGCTTGAACTGCGCCGACAGCGTGGCGTCCCCCAGCGCCACCGGCTGGAAGCCCGGGGTCATCGCCTTGCGCTTTTCGGCCTCGAAATCCAGGCCGGCATCGCGGAACAGCTGCTCGGCCAGCGCGCGCTGCATCCAGCCGCGCACCGGCACGTGCTGGGCCAGGGCCTGGTCCTGCGGGCGCTCGATATCGAACAGCGGCGAGGTGCCCGAGCTCTTCACCGTGGCCCAGCCATACGCGGCCGGCGCGGTTTCATGCACGATCAGCACGCCCTGGGCGCCGCGCCGCGCGGCTTCCTCGAACTTGTAGGTCCAGCGGCCGTAATAGGTGACGGCCTTGCCGTCGAAGGCCCCGGCACGCTCTGCCTCGAAGTCGGCGTCGTTGATCAGCACCACGGCGATCTTGCCGTGCAGGTCCACGTCCTTGTAGTCGTTCCACTGGCGTTCGGGTGCATCGATGCCATACCCGATGAACACCAGCGGCGCGTCCTTGATGTCCACCGCCGCCTGCGGGCGCAGGCTCTGCAGGGTCACGTCCTCGCCGTTGACCAGCGTGCGCGCCTTGCCGCCCTGGCGCAGCTTCGCGGTCACCGGGCCATCGACCTGCGCACGCACCATCGGCACCGGCTGCACCCAGCTGCCATCCACGCCACCGGGCTGCAGCCCGGATCTGCGGAATTCTTCGATCAGGTATTGCACAGTGCGCTCTTCACCGGGCGATGCCGGCGCGCGGCCTTCGAACTCGTCCGAGGCCAGGATGCGCACATGCCGCGACAGCGCTTCGGGGTCGATGCCACCGCCGGGCAGGTCATTGGCCGCGTGGGCCAGGCCGCCCACGAACAGACAGGACGACAACAGCAGCATGCGCATCGGATTCACGGCAGGTACCAGAAAAAAACGGAATGCCAGAGTGTAACGTGACACTCCGGTTACCGGGCAGGCCCCGCGTGCGCGCTCAGCGGCGGTCGCGGTCCAGCCAGCAGGCCAGGCCCTGCGCGTTGAGCTCGATATCCATCGCCAACACCTGCGCCACCGCCGCATCGTCGAGTGGGCAGCCATGCGCCTGCGCCCGTTCCTGGTACAGCACGGTCAACGCCGCCACCAGGCAGCGATGGCGGTCGGGGCGTCCGTCGCACTGGCGGCCGATGTCCACCATTGCATCGATCTGCTCGACCAGGTCGGCGGCCAATGCGGGAATGTTCTCCACCCGCCCGTAGTGGGTGAGGTACACCGCCTGCGGCTGCAGCGCGACCAGCCGCGCGATGGAGCGCTTGAGCGGTTCCGGGTCGAACTGCACCGGCGAGGAGGTGGGAATGATGAAGGCGCCCCGTGCACTGTCCAGCTCGCGGTAGGACAGGCCAAAGGTATCGCCGGTGAACACGCTGCGGCTGCGCTCGTCCCACACGCACAGGTGGTGGCGTGCATGCCCCGGCGTGTCCAGGCAGAGCAGGCTGCGTCCGGCCAGGTCCACGCGGTGGCCGTCTTCGGCAATGACTACGCGCGCGGCCGGCACCGGCAGGACGGGGCCGTAGCTGCGCGCGATTTCGGCCGCGCCATAGACTTCGGTCGCACCGGCAATGAGCCGGGCGGGGTCGATCATGTGCGGCGCGCCGCGCGGGTGCACCACCAGCGTGGCGTTGGGCAGCTGCTGCATCAGCAGGCCGGCCCCGCCGGCATGGTCCAGGTGCACGTGGGTGAGCACCAGCCAATCCACCTGCTCCGGCGTGCAGCCGGCACGCGTGAGCGCGGCCAGCATCGCCGGCACGGCCAGGCCGGTGCCGCAATCGATGAAGGCGGCGCGTCCGTTTTCGACGATCAGGTAGGCGGCGTCGAAGTCACTGCGCTGGAACGCGGTATCGATGGTGAAAATGCTGGGGTCGGAGGACATCTGCTCATCCCTGGCAACAG
Source organism: Stenotrophomonas sp. SrG (assembly GCF_050031795.1). Classification (NCBI taxonomy): domain Bacteria; kingdom Pseudomonadati; phylum Pseudomonadota; class Gammaproteobacteria; order Lysobacterales; family Lysobacteraceae; genus Stenotrophomonas; species Stenotrophomonas sp. SrG. Next base: position 155,020 of record NZ_JBNBBE010000007.1, on the reverse strand, counting down.
GCGGTGTACGCCTGATTCTAGGCGGTGTCGCCGGCCGACTTCGATGCGGCTTTGGTCGCACGCGCGGCCAGCCAGCCCCCGCGCAGCAGTACCGCGGCCACCATCACCGCCAGGAACGCACCGTAGGCATACAGCACCGCCAGGACCTGTCGCCAGATTGGGCCGGCATCGCTCTGCACCACGCCGATGTGGTGGCCCCACAGCATGGCCAGGATGCTCAGGACGAAGGCGAGCAGCAGCGCGACGCCGTCGAACAGGCGCCGCGCGGTGTCGCGGGGGTGGCGTGGGAACAACCAGTACAGGGTGCCCAGCAACACGAACCAGGGCAGGAACAACAACAACGACAACCAAGCCATCGTGGTTTCCTTTGTCTACGTGTCCACCGACCAACGGTCGGTGGCTACCGCGCCCATGCGACCGCATGGATGCATCGCACACCATGGATCCGTCCCACCCGGTAGGTACCGACCGTTGGTCGGTACGCCGTTGCCTCACGCCTGCTCGCGCAGCTCCTGCAATGCCGCCAGCACCACATCCACTTCCGCCTCGAGCTTGAACAACTCGCTCTGCAGGCCATCGCCGTGCTCGGTCTGCTTGAGCACGCCGATCAGCTGGCCGGCATCGCGCGGCGAATCGAAGCCTTCGCTCTGGATCAGCAGCGTGCCGTCGCCGGCCTGCAGCTTGAAGTAGAAACGGCCGTCCTTTTCGCGGTACTGCTTGAACAGCGGCGGCGCAGCGCGCGCCACGCCACCGTCTTCCGCCGCGATGTCGCCGGCCGTGGACAGGTCGCGCAGGCCCACCGCGTGGCGCAGCTCCTTCAGCAGCGGAATGGCGTACTGCTCGCGCAGCTGCTGGCCGCGACGGCGCAGCAGCGCTTCGATCTTCTCCGGCTCGGCCATCAGCGCGTCATAGCGCTCGCGCAGCGGGGTCAGTTCGGCATCGATGCGCTCGAACAGCTGCTGCTTGGCATCGCCCCAGCTGATGCCGTCGGCAAACGCCTGCGCGAACGCGGCGGTCTGTTCCGGGCTGGCGAAGGCCTGGTACATCTGGAACAGCGCCGAACCTTCGGTGCTCTTGGGCTCGCCCGGCGCACGCGAATCGGTAAGGATGGAAAACACCAGCTTCTTCAGCTCCGCGCGCGGGGCGAACAGCGGAATGGTGTTGTGGTAGCTCTTGCTCATCTTGCGGCCGTCCAGGCCGGCCAGGGTGGCCACCTGCTCGTCGATCACCACGTCGGGCAACGGGAAGTACTCCTTGCCGTACACGTGGTTGAAGCGCTGGGCGAAATCGCGCGCCATTTCGATGTGCTGGATCTGGTCGCGGCCCACCGGCACGCGGTTGGCCTTGAAGATCAGGATGTCGGCAGCCATCAGCACCGGGTACATGAACAACCCGGCGCTGATGCCGGCGTCCTCATCCAGCTGTTCTTCGCGGTTCTTGTCCACCGCCGCCTTGTAGGCATGGGCGCGGTTGAGGATGCCCTTGCTGGCGATGACGGTCAGGAACCACATCAGTTCGGTGGTTTCGGGAATGTCGCTCTGCCGGTAGAACCAGACCTTGTCCGGGTCCAACCCGCAGGCCAGCCAGCTGGCGGCGATCTCCAGGGTCGAGCGCTGGGTCCTCTCCGGTTCCTGCGCCTTGATCAGGCTGTGCAGGTCGGCCAGGAAGAAGAAGCTCTCGATGCCGGGCGCTGCGCTGGCCGTGATGGCCGGGCGGATGGCGCCGACATAGTTGCCCAGGTGGGGCGTGCCGGAGGGGGTGATGCCGGTAAGAACGCGGGTGGTCATGTGGGAATCATTACGGACAGTTGAACGCCCCCAGTTTACCTGCCCGCGCGCAACCCCGTTGCCCGGCCTGGCGCGTTCAACGGATTACCCAACCGCGAAGGCCCCGCCATGAAACGCCTGACCCTGCCCCTGCTTGCCGTGCTGGCCCTGTGTGGGTTCAAGCCGGCGGTCCCGCCCCGTGCCGATACCGGCCCGGTCACGCTGAGCCTGGTCGAGCGCGACCAGCGCCTGGAACTGCCCGCCTACCTGCACCGGGGCCAGTATTGGGTGGCCGGCCGCCAAGGCCAGCCCTACGCGGTGCGCCTGCGCAACAACAGCCCCGAGCGGGTGCTGGTGGTGCTGTCGGTGGATGGCCTCAACGTGATAACCGGCGAGGTGGCCGCCCCGGACCAGACCGGCTACGTGCTGGATCCGTGGCAGAGCGCGGACATTACCGGCTGGCGCAAATCGCGCCGGGAAGTGGCGCAGTTCGTGTTCACCGACCCGGGCAACAGCTATGCCGACCGTACCGGGCGGCCGGACAACATCGGGGTGATCGGCATTGCGGTGTTCAACGAAGCGCCGCGTTACGTGCCGCTGCCCCCGCGCGCACCCCCGGTGGCGCGCGCGCAGAACAAGGCACAGCCGCAGGCAGCAGCCGAAGCGGCCGACCGCGCGCTGTCATCGGTGGAGACCACCGGTTCGCGGATCCGTGCGCCCTCCCCGGCACCCGCGCTGGGCACCGGCCATGGCGAGCGCGAAGCGTCGTACTCGGGCAGCACCACCTTCGAGCGCGCCAGCCGGTGGCCGGCCCAGCGCCTGGACCTGCGTTACGACAGCGAGCGCAATCTGGTGGCGCGCGGCATCCTTCCGGCGCGTTACCCGCGCGGCGAGCGCGCACCGCAGGCGTTCCCGGCGGGCTTCGTGCCTGACCCGCCCAGGTAAGAAAAAACGGGCCGCAGTGCGGCCCGTTCCGGTTTCATACCCTCGTTGCGACCCTATGGCCGCCCTGCCACCGCCCGGGTGTCAGTGATAGTCCGGATAATCCTTGCGCATGGCGGCTTCGAAGTCCCTGACCTCGGTTTCAGCGCGGTCGCGCGCCCAGCCATAGCGTTCCTGCAGCCGGCCTGCCAGGTATTCGGCATTGCCTTCGGCCACCTTGAAGTCGTCATCGGTCAGGTCGCCCCACTTTGCCTGCGCCTTGCCCTTGAGCTGCGTCCACTTGCCGGAAATGATGTCTTTGTTCATGGGTTCGCGTCCTCGTCTTCAACGGCAACATCGCCGTGGAAACAGCTTGCAATAACGCGTGTTCGCCGACGGTCAAGCGTGGATGAAGTGCATGCTCACTTCATTGAATGGCGGGCAGGCAGCAATCGCGCGCATAAAAAAACGCCGGGAGACTCCCGGCGTTTCTTCATCCAATGCGGGCCGGCGTTCGCCGGCCCGCAACGTTGGATCAGTTGCCCTTGGCGGCGTCTTCCACCGACTGGCCTGCCTTCTGCACATCCTTGCCGGCACCGGCAACGGTGTTGCAGCCGGAGAGCATGGCCAGCGAGACCATCGACAACAGCATCAGTGCAATTACACGCTTCATAGGGTTCTCCTGATTAATTCAACGTCACTACCGAAATACCGCCCCACCTGCCTATTGCAGATCGCGGAGGTGTCGGCGCCGTTCCCGGCACTTCCCCCGCGTGAGATGCAATCTGGGGTCTGGCGCGTGCAATCGATGTGAACGCGGCGCGTGGCCGTTCAGCCACGCGCCGGGAAACCCCGCTACCGCTCAGTCGCGCATCAGCGTGGACTTGCCGAACAGGCTCTCCACCAGGTCCACGGCCAGCACTGCGGTGGCGTTGCGGTTGTCCAGCAACGGGTTGAGTTCGACGATGTCCAGCGAGCCCATGCGCCCGGTGTCGGCGATCATTTCCATCACCAGCTGGGCTTCGCGGTAGTTCACCCCGCCCGGCACGGTGGTGCCCACGCCCGGGGCAATGCTGGGATCCAGGAAGTCCACGTCAAAGCTCACGTGCAGATGGGTGTTGCCGTCGATGCCTTCCAGCGCCGCTTCCACCGCACGCTTCATGCCGGCCTCGTCGATGTAGCGCATGTCGTATACATCGACCTTGTGCTGCTTGATCAGGCGCTTCTCTTCCTGGTCCACCGAACGGATGCCGATCTGGCGCACCTGCTGCGGGCAGATCGCCGGGGAATCACCGCCCAGCCTGGTCAGCGCGTCCGGGCCCAGCCCGCACAGGCAGGCCACCGGCATGCCGTGCACGTTGCCCGACGGGGTGACCTCGCTGGTGTTGAAGTCCGAATGCGCATCCAGCCACAGCACGCGCAGGTCACGGCCCTGTTCGCGGCACCAGCGCGCCACGGCGGTGATCGAGCCGATGCCCAGGCAGTGGTCGCCGCCCAGCATGATCGGCAGGCGGCCGTCCTGCAGTTCGGCATAGGTGGCGTCCATCAGCACGCGGTTCCATTCCACCACTTCATCCAGGTGGCGGTAGCCCTGCTCCGGCGGCGTCCACGGGTTGCGCGGGCCATCCAGGTTGCCGCAGTCGCGCACATCCACGCCACGCGCGGCCAAGGCCTCGGCCAGACCGGCGATGCGCAGCGCCTCCGGCCCCAGTCCGGCACCCCGGGCACCGGCCCCGATATCCGTGGGTACGCCGATCAGGGACACCGCAGGTTGACGATTACTCATGCTGACTCCACACACACGGAAAATCCGACCAGTCTAGTGATCCGGCCGCCAAACCACTCGCGGCGTCGCAGCAGCAGGCGCCGAAGCGCTGACCGCGGGCGGCGCGGACTGACCCGCCACGTCGCATCCGGACCCAGCGCGAAAGCCTTATGTGTCAATGCTTTGACACACACGAAAGGAACACTGCGGTTCATCTTACGTTGGCCGTGAAGGCAAAAATTACGTGCTACATTTCACACTTCTTCGCAGTACTGATTGACTAATCCGCGCAGGATTGGTCCGTGTTTTGTCGTGTTTCAGGGGGCAGTACGTGCAGCGCAGCAGCATCCACCAGATCGTCCGCAATGCCAGTGGCGAGAGCCAGCCGGCCCGGCAGTTGTATGACACCGCCGCCATTGAACAGGCCTTCCAGCATGCGCGCGAACGTGAGCGCGGGCTGAGCCTGCTGATGCTGTCCACCGCCGACGGCCGCGCCGTGGCCGAAGATTCCACTCTGGGCGTGGATGGCCGCCGCCTGGCCGCCATGGCCAATTCGTTCCTGACCCTTGGCGAGACCGTCTCGCGCGAGCTGGCGCTGAGCGAAGCGGATTACGCCACCATCTGCACCAAGCTCGGCAACGTGGTGCTGATCCGCATCCAGGCCGACAAGCCGCTGACCCTCACCGCCGTGGCCGGCCACGAGGTCAACATGGCCGTGCTGCTGTTCCACGCGCGCGAATGCGCCTCCCGCCTCGATTCCGTGCTGCGCCCGCGCGCGGCCTGAGCACCCCTTCGGTTTTGTTGTGCCCTTCCGGCAGGCATTCGCCTGCCTCTCCCACTGCCTGAAGTAAAAAGGATTTACGTGCCCAATCTCAATCTGGAAAAGCTCAATTCGCTCGCCGGTTTCGTCGGCGCCGCGCTGGTCGACGGTGACAGCGGCATGGCCCTGGCCATGGTCGGCGGCGGCAACATCAACCTGGAACTTGCGGCTGCGGGCAACACCGAAGTGGTGCGTGCCAAGCGCCGCGTGGCCGAGCAGCTGGGCCTGTCGGACACCCTGGAAGACCTGCTGATCACGCTGACCACGCAGTACCACCTGATCCGCCCGCTGGAAAGCAACCCGCTGCTGTTCCTGTACGTGGTGATGGACCGCAGCAAGGCCAACCTGGCCATGTCGCGCCATGAACTGAAGGCCTTCGAGAAGACCCTGGACTTCAGCTGATCGCAGGCACTGCCGCCGCGCCGTGCCCCTGACCGGGCGCGTCGCGGTGGTCGCTTCGGTTGCGCGGTACACCCCCATGAATACCCCCACCCGTTCTTTCCGCATTGCCGCCATCGGGCTGGACGTGCTGCATCACACACGCCTGAAACTGGCCAGTTCGATGCTGCTCGCCGAGCGCATGGAGGTGGTGCTGCAGCCGTGGTCCGGTGATGCCTGCGACCTGCTGGTCATCGGCCTGGATCACGCCGATGCCGCGCGCGCGCTCAGTGAGGCGCATGCGGCCAACGTACCCACGCTGTCGATCGCGCGCCGTTATGCCGATCCCGCCCCGGGGCGGCTGCCACATGGCGCCACCGTGCGCGACATCAACGAACAGCTGTCCAGCCTGCTGCAGGCCGCGCCCAGCGTGGACCGTCCCGCCGACGGTGTGCCACTGCTGCTGCAGTTGGCTTCGTCCACCGGTTCGGACCTGCACCTGCTGCAGCGGGGTGCGATCACCGTGCTGGTGGATACCGCCACGCGCAGCATCGCGCTGCCGCCCACCACGACGCTGTCGGAGCTGGTGGCACAACTGGATGACGTGGCCTGGTCGGGCAGTGTGATCGATGCGCCGACGTTCCAGCACCAGTACGCGTACCGGTTGCCGAATCGCTACTCGTTCGAGGCGCTGTATTTCTGCATCGCCCGCCATCGCCCCCTGCTGCTGCCGGCACCTGCCGAGCATGCACCGATGAAGCTGCGCCATTGGCCGGATCTCAACCCGGATGATGTGCCCAGCACGTGGCTGCTGGCCATTGCCTACCTGCATGCCCGCCCGTGGCAGCCCACTGCATTGGCGGCGGCTTGCCAGATGCCGCGCAACACGGTGCAATCCCTCTTCTGTGCTGCTGTAGCCAGTGGCCTCGCCCTGACCCAGGAGCCCGCCGTGCCCCCAACTTCCCGCCGCCGTCAGCCCGGTGATTCGCGCTTCTTCTCGTGGGTGGCGCGCCGCTTCGGCCTGAACCTGTTCCAGGGGAGCCCGTCATGAGCCTGCCTGCCAACAAGCTGGTGTTCGTGGGCAGCATGGGCGCCGGCAAGACCACGGCGGTGCGTGCGATCTCCGACGTGGAGCCGGTGAGCACCGAAATGCCGATGAGCGAAGACGCGATGGGCGACAAGGTGGAAACCACCGTCGCACTCGATTACAGCTCCATTGAACTGGACGACGGCGAACTGCTGCACGTGTACGGCGTACCGGGCCAGCGCTACCTGGACTTCATGTGGCCGATGGTGTGCGAAGGCGCACTGGGCGTGATCGTGCTGGTGAGCGCCGGGCATCCGGAGCCGGTTGCTTCCACGGTGGAGCTGCTGCAGGAGTTCTCGCGCATCGCGCCGGAAGCGAGCCTGGCGGTGGGCGTGACGCGTACCGATGAGTACCCGGCGCTGTTGATTCCGGAATTCCGCAATGCGCTGTTCGACGCAGGTCACCGCCTGCCGGTGATGCGCGTGGACGCGCGTTCGGCCACGCAGGTGACGTTCCTGGTGAAATCCCTGCTGTCGTATCGGTACGCCGAGACGAACTGACTAATGCTCCTGCCTATCGAAATCGCTTAAGCCATTGATTTCTTTGCAGCACCAGTTGCGAGAACTGTGTTACTTTGGGATCAGATCTGACCGGTGGCTCGTCCACCCAGTAGGATCTACCCGGGCACCGAAAGGTGCCCTTTTTATTTCTACAGCCGGACAATCCCTTCAGGGTCCTGTGTACTGGCCGCTCTACATAGCATCGGCGACAGGCGATCGAAGTAGTGGCTGCCGCCTTTTCTTCGCATATACCCATTTGGTGCGAGCCGTTGGTAAAGCAGAAATGCACAGAGGTCTGCGGACTGGATCAGCAACGAGTGCCGGGAATCCCGATAGACCGGATCTTCCAGGATGCGCCTCAGCTGTAATGACCGGTACCCCCCAAGCTGACTTGGCACTGGGTTGTGGTGGCGCATCCTGCGGAGCAACTGCGTGAGCTTCTTCTGTGGCTCGCCATCGGCAAAGATCATGCCGCGCTCATGCTGGCCGGCGGTCCCGCGAAAGTTCCGGAAGGCGATTGTGTTTTCGAATCGCTGGATCAAGGCCTGCCAAGCCTTTTCGAAGGGGTCGTAACCAGCGCTTTTTCCCTGCTTATCTACAACCACGTTGATCAGGTTCGCGCCCGGTAATCGCGCCAACTCATCCGCAAAGTGACGGAGTATGGCCAAGCGGTCATGCTTGGCAATGCGAGACAGCTCCTCTGATCCGCGCACAAACTGGGCGGCATGGACTTCTTCCCTCAGCTTAAGTTCGAAGTGATCCCTGATACGAAGCCGGAAAGCGACCAGCGCGTCCAGCGACAGACGCCAATCCCGCTCGTGAACCACCAACCCGGAAAGAACGAAATATCGGCTGGGCGAGTTCACCATGCCTGCATCACCGCTCTCGTCCACATACATGAAGTACATGCTGCTCCCTTGGCTCGCCCTTGGCGAACTGAAAGATGAGCAGAAGAGTCTCGGTGACGGTGCCGCAACACGCCAATTGAACTTTGTCGGACAGATGACCCGTTTCCACAGGGAGCATCTATGGCGCTTGAGGAAAATGGTGCCGACACCCGGATTCGAACTGGGGACCTACCGCTTACAAGGCGGTTGCTCTACCAACTGAGCTATGCCGGCAAAGGCACGGCGACGGCATTGCCGGCGCGGAGGGCGATTCTAGCGCAAGCCCGCGCATTCCAGCGAGCGTTGCTGGGCCGCGCCACTGCGCTGGCGGGCTGCGCCGGGGCTGGCCTTGTCGGCCAGGGCCGCATCCACCCACCACTGCGCGCTGCCTTCACTGCCGCCGACCAGGCGGGCGCTGAAGCCGGCCGCGCTCAGGGCGGCCAGGCGGCGCTCGGCGCCTTCGCGGTTGCGGTACTGCCCCAGGGCGATGGCGTTGGCGTCTTCGCCCTGGGCCATGATGTAGTAATCGCTGATGCCCGCGGCGGCAATGCGTTTGACCGTGGCCTGGGCCTCTTCGCGGCTGGCGGCGGCCGGCATCATCACCCGGTAGGTGCTGCTGGCGCCGGGTTTGGGGACTTCACGCAGGCGCGAACGCTGAACGAGTTCGCCGGCCTTGCCCTGGGCGGCCATGGCGGTGTCGCGATCGGCGAAGGGGCCGAGGCTGATGCATTGGAGGGGGGCGGGGGGTACGGGCGCCGCTGGGGGTTCCGTGGGCCGGCCAACGGCCGGCGCTACCGCAGCCGTCGTCGGCGCAGGGTTGGGTGCGGCCGGTTCCGGAGTGGCTGGCGCGGTGGTCTTGGGCGGTGCCGGGGTGGTGTCTGTCAGTGCCGTGGTGGCGGCAGCGGGCTGCGCGCTTGCGGCGGCCGGTGCGGGTGCGGCCGCTGCCGGTGCACTGGGGCTGTCGAGCAGTTGCAGCTGGGCTACGCCGGTGGGCGTGGCGGGCGGCGTCGGCACGGGTTCGCCGCGCAGCATCCACCACAGCGCAACGCCTACGTTGAGGATGGCCAGTACGACGATCAGGGCACGGGTAAGCATGCGCCGATCCTACCGCGACGCCGGTGGCTGGTGCACCGCCCAGCGCGCGAGACCATCGAGCACCAGCGCCGGCTGGAACTGTGCATCGGCGAGCAACGGCATCAGCGCCGGTGCGCCACCGCCATGTACCAGCAACGCCGGCACCCTGCCCAACACCGTGGCGGCCTGCACGCGGCTGCGTTCGATCAACGCGACGGCTGCGCCATCGCAGCCCGACGCGAGGGCGTCGGCGGTGTCGTTGGCGAACTCGCTGTAGTCGCCACCCTGCGCGGGCAGCTGCACCGCGCGTGCATGCAGGGCTTCGCGCATGGTGGTCGGCGAGGCAGCGATGCGGCCGCCGTGATGCTGGCCATCGGCATCAAGCAGGTCGATGGTGAGCGCGGTGCCGACACCGGCCACGACCACGGCTTCGTGCCGTTCGGCGGCGGCGATCAGCGCCAGATAACGGTCCACCCCGAATTTCGACGGATCGGCATAGGCGATGCGCACGCCGGCGCAGCTGGCTTCGGTGGTTGCCACGCGAACGTGGGTAAAGCGAGCGCGCAGCACCTCGAGCATGCTGGTGGTGAGCGCCGCGGCGGCCACGCTGGCCACGTAGGCGGTGTCGCCGCTGGGCAGCTGCGCCAGCGCATCGGCCGGCATCGCTTCGGCGCCATGCGGCCAGGCCTGCACATCGGCCGCGCGGATGCCCTGCAGCGGTGCGAACTTGAACCGCGAATTCCCCAGGTCGAACAACCAATCGCTCATTGCGCCCTCACGCTGACTTCCCCGGCATGGAACACCCGTTCGCTGCCGTCGATACGCACCCGCAGCGCGCCATCGTCGGCCAGCCCCAGCGCCTGCCCTTCATGCATCACGCCACCATCGTCCACCCGCACCGCGCGCCCGGCCAGGCTGTCCAGCGCGGCATAGCGTGGCAGGAACGGGGCCAGGCCGTCGCGCTCGAAGGCTTCCAAGGCCGGCAGCAGGGCCGCCAGCAGCCAGGCCACCACTGCGTTGCGTTCGATGTCGTTGCCCAGCAGCGTGGCCAGATCGGTCCACGGCTGGGTGATCCCGGCAGCAAATGCAGCCGGCATGCGCACGTTGATGCCCAGCCCGATCACCGCGCGCGCGGGGCCGGCGAACTCACCGCCGCCTTCAACCAGCAGGCCACCGAGCTTCTGCCCGTCCACCACGATGTCGTTGGGCCACTTCAGGCCTACGTTGGCAACGCCATGCGCGCGCAGCGCTTCGGCCACCGCCACGCCCGCAACCAGGCTCAGCCCGCCCAGCCGCGACAGCCCGCCCGCGAAGCCGCGCAGCACCGACAGGTACACGTGCGCGGCCAGTGGCGACGCCCAGGCCCGGCCGCGACGGCCACGGCCGCCGGTCTGGCGTTCGGCCAGCAGCACCCGCGCGCCGCGCTCCGGCGCGCTGCACCGCAACAATTCTGTATTGGTCGAACCGACCGTCCAGGCCACCTCGAGGGCATCCAGCAGGGGTTTCAGCGCAGAGGGGAGCTGGGTGGTAATCGCCTCGGCGTCGAGCAGATCCAGGTGCTGCTGCAGCTGGTAACCATCGCCGGCGCGGCCATCGATTTCGATGCCTGCCGCTCTAAGCCCTTGAATTCGCTTCCAAATTGCGGCACGGGTCTGGCCCAGCTCGCGGGCCAGCGCGTCGCCGGACAGTCGCCCGGCGCCCAGTTTGGCCAGCAGTTGGCGGTCGTCCACGGCAGCTTCCATCGGTTGATCGGCAAAAGTATGCGGGAAAGCGCCGGACAGCGCCCGCCCCGGGGCTTCCAATTGAGACAGTGAATCGGGCTAGAATCGAAGATTGACCCCCTTCGCCCTTCCGGATGTTGACGATGCGCCCGTTCGCCCATTGCCTGCTCCTGCTGTTGGCCCCGATGGCCGCGCACGCTTCCGATGCGCTGACCAGCTCGGGCCGGGGTGGCTGCGTGTATTCGGCAGCTGAAGAGCGTGCGGCCCCGGCGACCACGCCGACCAGCACCGCACCGACCACGGTCAAGCCGAGCGCAACCGCACCGGGCAGCACCGGCGGTGGCGGCGACGACGATGTGTTGCCGCGCCTGCGTGCGCCGAAATGGCACAGCTTCCTGCCGGGCATGTTCCGCTGATCCAGTCGTTGTTGCGCTGGCTGCGCTCGTCACCGCGCCCGATTCCTGATTCCGCCTGGCAACGCACCTGCCAGCGCACCGCGTGGCTGCGCGGCCTGCCGCCCGAACGTGTGCAGCGATTGCGTGTACTGTCCGCCGCGTTCCTGCACGACAAGACCATTACCCCCATTGGCGGGCTGCAGCTGGGTGACGACGACGCGGTGCTGATTGCCGCGCTGTGCTGCCTGCCGCTGCTGGAACTGGGCGGGGTGGGATTGCGCGGCTGGTCGCAGGTGCTGGTGTACCCCGAAGGCTTCATCGTGCCGCAGAGCGAGATGGATGAAGACGGGGTGCTGCACGAATGGGAAGAGGAAGCGATCGGCCAGGTGTCGCACAACGGCCCGCTGCTGCTGTCCTGGCATGACGTGCAGGCCGAACTGGAGCATCCCCACGAAGGGGCGTGCGTGGTGGTGCATGAGATGGCGCACCGCATCGATGTGCTCGATGGCGTGCTCGATGGCACCCCGCCGCTGCCGCGTGCGTGGCAGCAGCAGTGGGCCGCCGATTTCCAGCAGGCATTCGATGCGCTGTGCGCGCAGGTGGATGCCGGGGTGGAGACGGTGATTGATCCGTATGCGGCCGAAGCGCCGGATGAGTTCTTTGCGGTGGCGACCGAGTATCACTTCTCGGCGCCGGATGTGCTGGAAGCGGAGATGCCGGTTGTGGCCGGGCATTTGAGGCGGTTTTATGGGGCGCCGCCTGCGGTTGGGCTCCGTACCGACTAACAGTCGGTACCTACCTGGGAAGGCGTACCGACTAACAGTCGGTACCTACCTGGAAGGCGTAACGACTAACAGTCGGTACCTACCGGAAACAGCCATGCGGGGAGGTACCGACCGTTGGTCGGTACGCTCTGGACTTACGGCCCGGGCGGCAACTTCACTTCAAACCGCGCGCCACCCAGTTCCGGCGAACGCTTGACCTGCAGTTCGCCGCGGTAGTCCTTGATCAGGTCCTGCACGATCGACAGGCCGATGCCGTGGCCCTGCACGCGCTCGTCGCCGCGCACGCCACGCTGCAGCACCTTGGCGATGTCGTCCGGGGCGATGCCCGGGCCATCATCGTCCACCGACAGCACCAAGCCGGCGCGACGCATGCCCGGCGCGCTGAACGGCTTGGCGGTGAGCAGCACGCGGCGGTTGGCCCACTTGAAGGCGTTCTCCAGCAGGTTGCCCAGCAGCTCCTGCAGGTCGCCCGGCTCGCCATGGAAGCGCGCGCCGTCGTCGATGTCGAATTCGCACAGCACGCCCTTGGAGGCGTACACCTTCTCCAGCCCGCGCACGATTTCCTCGGCGTTGGACTCGATCGGCAACGGCGCCGAGAACAGCTTGTGGCCCGACGATGCCGCACGCGCCAGCTGGTAGGACACCAGGTTGTTCATGCGGCGCAGCTGCACATCGAATTCCTGGCGCAGGTCCTGGTCGGCCGCGCCACTGTCGAGCTGCGTGCGCAGCACCGCCAGGGGCGTTTTCAGGCTGTGCGCCAGGTCGGCCAGGGTGTTGCGCTGGCGCTCGAGGTTCTCGCGCTCGCTTTCGATGAAGGCGTTGATGCTGTCGGTGAGCGGTTCCAGCTCACGCGGGTGGCGTTCGCTCATGCGCTCGGTTTCGCCGCGCTGCACCTTGGTCAGCTCGGTGATCACCCGCCGCATCGGGCGCAGGCTCCATTGCAGGATGACGGTCTGCAACAGCAGCAGGATCAGCCCCGCGCCGCCCATCCAGAACCACACCCGGCCGCGGAACACGCGCAGCTGCGCACCGAGCGCACGCGAGTCTTCCATCACGTAGATGGTGTACGGAAATTCGGTGGCAGGGTCGGCATCGGCATCCCACACCAGGCCCAGGCCATAGCGGTACACCGAGCCCTGGCTGCCGTCGATCTGGATCATCGGCAGCGGGCCTTCGAACACTTCCTGCCGCGGGGCCAGCAGCTTGCCGCCCACGGTGGGCAGCATCGGGCCTTCGGCGGACATGGAGTTGCCCTTGCCGTCCGGCATGACGACCTGCAGGTACAGGCCGCTACCTGGCACGTCGAACCGGGGATCCGGCGGTTGCTCGCGGATGTACAGCGAGCGGTCGCGGGTGAAGTCGATGCCGGCCGCGTAGGCGGTGGCATAGTTTTTCAGGCGCTCGCGCAGGTTGGCGCGCGCCGTGTCGGCGAACGCGGCATCCAGCGCGTAGCCTGCAATCGCCAGGAAGGCGAGCAGGCTCACACTGGCGGCCAGCAGCTGCCGTGCCTGCAGGGAGCGCGGCCGCCAGCGTTTAAAGAACCACAGACGGCCTGACATCATCCCATCGCCGGACTAACGGCTCAGCCCTCGTTGCGCGGAATCGCGAAGCGGTAGCCGCGGCCACGCACGGTTTCGATCGGCTTGAGTTCGCCGTCCGGGTCCAGCTTCTTGCGCAGGCGGCCGATGAACACTTCCAGCACGTTCGAGTCGCGGTCGAAATCCTGCTGATAGATGTGTTCGGTGAGGTCGGCCTTGGAGACCAGTTCACCGGCATGCATCATCAGGTATTCCAGCACCTTGTACTCGTAGCTGGTGAGGTCCACGTTGCTGCCGGCAACGCTGACGGTCTGCGCGGCAAGATCCAGCGCAACCGGACCGCATTCGAGCGTCGGCTTGCTCCAGCCCGCCGCGCGGCGCAGCAGCGCGTTGACGCGTGCCAGCAGCTCTTCGACGTGGAACGGCTTGACGAGGTAATCGTCGGCGCCCTGCTTGAGCCCTTCGACCTTGTCCTGCCAGCTCGAGCGGGCGGTGAGGATCAGCACGGGGAACTTCTTGCCCTCGTCGCGCAGCGCCTTGATCAGTTCCATGCCCGACATCTTGGGCAGACCCAGATCGATGATGCCGACGTCGAACGGCACTTCGCGGCCCATGTACAGACCTTCCTCACCGTCCTGTGCGGCATCGACGGCAAAGCCTTCGCGCTTGAGCCGGGCTGCAAGGGTTTCCCGCAGCGGGGCTTCGTCTTCGACCAGAAGGATACGCATGAACTCTCCCTAGTGTCCTGGGTGTGGCCTGGGGCCAGTGGCTAACAGATGACTGCGGACAACTATCCCCGTTCAGGGGTTATCGCCGCGTAGTGATGACATATCCGAACGCGGCGTGCGGGGCTGTGAACGCGGCTGGGCCGGATCGTCCATGTAGCGGACGCGCCCCCTGTCATCCATGTATTTCACCCGGTTGATGTCCCGGCCATCGAAGGGCACCCGTTCGGCGCCGAGGATGTGTCCACCGGTGGTCCGCTGGACCCGGCGCACGGCGTCGGACAGGGAACGTTCCGGCGGGGCACCACGCGAGGCCCGCACCATCTCGGCCCGTGCCGGATCCGGCTGGGGGGCCTGGGCGCCGGCACTGCCAATGGCAGCAACGGCACCGCTCGCCAGCAGGGCGGCAACGACAAGACGGCGGTGGCGGGTTACGGATGACATCAGGTCTGATCCTAGCGGAGCGCGTCAAAACGTTCAAAAGTTGTGAATCGGCAGCCGCCAGCCTGGGCCGGCACTTTACGAATCTTTTGCAAATTCTTGGTTTTACGCAGTGAATCCGATCTGAACTTTTCTGACCGCCGCATCGCTTTGTTCATCTAGGTGAACATTGACGCTACTTGTCGCCCGATGTCAAGCGCGGTCTGAGACGCGGTTCACGCTGCGACGCGTTCTGCCTGGTCGCGGGTGATGGTCAGGGCCTGCTCGACCAGGCTCCAATCGGCGCCGGGGCGGTGCGCACCCTCGCTCAGCACCTGCCGGAAGGCGCGGCCACCGGGCTGCCCGTGGAACAGGCCCAGCAGGTGGCGGGTGATGTGCTTCAGCGCCAGCCCACCGGCCAGCTGGGCCTCGATATAGGGGCGCATGGCGCGCAGCAGCGCCTCGCGCGGCTGCAGTGCAGCACCGGTCTGCGCAGCCTCCAGCTGATGCAGCACGTAGGGGTCGTGGTAGGCCGCGCGGCCCAGCATCACCCCGTCCAGCGCGGGCAGCTGGGCCTGGGCAGCCTCCACCGTGGCCAGGCCGCCGTTGAGCACGATCTGCAGCTGCGGGCGGTCGGCCTTGAGCCGGTGCGCCCAGTCGTAGCGCAGCGGCGGCACTTCGCGGTTTTCCTTCGGCGACAGACCCTTCAGCCACGCGTTGCGGGCGTGCACGATGAACATCGCGCTGCCGGCGTTGGCCGATCGATCGACGAAGTTCACAAAGTTTTCGTAGTCGTTGTCGTCATCCACGCCCAACCGGCACTTCACCGTGACCGGGATGTTCACCGCGCCGACCATGGCCGCCACGCACTCCGCCACCAGGGTGGGTTCGCGCATCAGGCAGGCGCCGAAGCGGCCGGCCTGGACCCGATCGGAGGGGCAGCCGCAGTTGAGGTTGACCTCGTCGTAGCCCCAGTCCTGGGCGATCTGCGCGGCCTGCGCGAGCAGGGCCGGATCGCTGCCGCCGAGCTGCAGGGCCAGCGGCTGCTCGCTGCCATCGAAGCCGAGCAGGCGCTCGCGGTCGCCGTGGATTACGGCGTTGGCGTGCACCATTTCCGTGTACAGCCGCGCACCCGGGGCCAGCAGCCGGTGGAACGCGCGGCAATGACGGTCCGTCCAGTCCATCATGGGGGCGACGGACAGGCGCAGGGAAGCGGCGTAGCGGTCTGCAGGGGTGGCAGGCAGGGTCATGGGTATCGGATCAGGCTGGGAAGTGCTGGGTTTACCAGCGCGATCAATAGTTTACACCGATCGACTGAACGCCACGCCCGACATCCAAAAGCTGAACGTACGTCAATGACGTATGTGCGCCATTGGCGTACCGTGCGTTATGCTCTTCATTGAAACGCCCACCTTTACCCGCGCGATCAAAGGACTGATCCCTGACGACGACTACGCCAGGTTCCAGCTTGAGTTGGCCGCGTCGCCGCTGGTGGGAGATGTAATTGAGGGAACCGGTGGGCTGCGCAAGGTTCGCTTGGGAATCCCAGGACGTGGGAAGCGTGGCGGTGCGAGGGTCATCTACTACTACATCGCCCCTTCGTCCCGGATCATCCTGCTTCTGGTGTACCCAAAGAATGTTCAGGACGCGCTGAACGCAGAACAGAAGATCGCACTCCGATCCATCATTGAGAACTGGAAGTGAGCCATGGACAACACCCTTTTTGCCGAACTGATGGGAAGCGTGGCTGAGGCCGATGAGATCCTGAAGGGTAATCAGGTACCGTCGCGTGAGCTCCATGTCAGTCCCGTGCAAGTGCGCGAGATTCGCCGAGCGACGGGGCTGTCGCAGCAGAAATTCGCGCGCATCATCCACGTGGATGTTGGCACGCTGCGAAACTGGGAACAGGGGCGGCGGGACCCCACGGGTCCGGCACGTGCCCTGCTCCACGTCATCATGAAGAATCCCAAGGAGACGCTTCGGGTGCTGGCGGAGGCGGGTTGATTCCTCGCCCGGTGGCCGGTCATTCTCTTGAATCAGGGGTTTTACCAATCGCCCGCACGCCGGGTGCCCAATGCGACAAGCTCAATCTGGATGTGCTCGCGGACTCCTCCCCACCCGTAGACGGCCTCAACGCTACGCGGTGCGCTGGTCGGGTCATGGGCTGTCACCTCCATTACCCGGTCAAGCATCAGCTTGCCGTTGTGCGAAGAACCTCTCCATAGCTCCAGCCGTAGCTTCAACGGAAGCAGCTCGGTGGACTGGTCCGCTTTCATGACGCTTACCCCGAGCGTATAGCCATCCCTCTCACTTGCGCCGATCGATACTTCGGCACGGCCAGCGGTTGGCATCCCCAGGATGGGGGCCATCACTTCCCTTCCGTTTATCGATACCTTGAACGACATGGCCTGGACGTTTTCAGGCATCTCCGATGCCGCTTGAACCGAAACCGGGATCGCGGTGACGGCCACCCACGAAGCAGCTACGAAGATTCCCCTGAAGAATGGAAGCATTGAAGTTCACCTTGGATTGCGTGACCAAAGAAGGGCAATCTACTGCCCAAGTCGCCCTTGGCTCTCCAATGGCCGTCACGGATCCCGCTAGGATTTCCCCGAATTCACCATGAGCCTTTTTCACCCTTCCAGCTTCGACAGCACCACCGAACAAGGGGTCCTGCGCCTGTCAATCGCAGCCTCGTTCGGCGTTGCGGCAATCGCCGTCGCGTTTGGCCTATTCGCCAACTCCTCGCTGATCATCTTTGACGGCATCTATGGCCTGATCGATGTGGTGATGACCTGGATGTCGCTGCTGGTGGTGCGGTTGATCAGCATGTCCACCAACGTGGATGCGTTGCAGTCCCGCTTGAACCAGCGCTTCACCATGGGCTTCTGGCACCTGGAACCCATCGTGCTCGGTGTCAGCGGAACGCTGATGATTGGCGCGGCCTTGTATGCAGCGGTCAATGCGGTGGACGCATTGATGTCCGGCGGCCGCGAGATCGCGCTGGGGCCTGCCATCGTGTTCGCGGTGATTTCCATCATCATCGAAAGCGGCCTGGCGCTGTTCGTGCGCCGCGCCAACCGCTCGATCGGCTCGGAGTTCATTGCGCTCGACGCGAAGAACTGGGTCGTGGCCGCGAGCATGTCGGCCGCCTACCTGGTCGCCTTCGTCGGCGGCTGGGTGCTGCGCGGCACGGAGTGGGCGTGGCTGGTGCCCTACATTGATCCGGCCATCCTGCTGGTGGTGTGCCTGTTCGTCGTGGTCGCGCCACTTGGCACCGTGCGGCAGGCGCTGTCGGACATCCTGCTGATCACCCCGGTTGAGCTGCAGGCGCATGTAGATGAGGTTGCACGTGAAATTGTCGCCAAGTACCGCTTCATCGAACATCGCAGCTACGTGGCCAAGGTGGGCCGTGGCGATCAGATCGAACTGTTCTTCGTGGTGCCGGCGAACGACCCGCCGCGCCCACTGGTCGAATGGGACCAGCTGCGCGACGAGATTGGTGAAGCGTTGGGCGAGGAATCGACCGACCGATGGCTGACGATCATGTTTACTACTGATCGCGAATGGACGATCTGACGAGTCTGCTTGTGACGCGTGTCACGGAACATTCATCACGATAGGTTTCATTGAATCAAAGCGCACTGCCGATATAAACGTTGCATTGGGCTTGAAAGACGCAGTGAATTACGGTTCTCGCAGCCCGCCTGACGGCGGCGCGCGCAGCGGGTGTTCCGTTGCGCGTAGACGAAAGGACCTTGATCAATGAAGAATGGAATTCCAACCCTTGCTGCGGCGGCCCTGGCGGTTTTCATCGCCGGCACGCCTGCCTCTTCAGCGCATGCGGACACCCGGTCGCCGACCATTGTTGTCGTCAACCAGTCGTGGGAAGCACATGAAGCGGAAGGCCTCAGGGTGCTTGACTGGGTTGCCGCGCATTCTCCCGACCGAAGCCCAATCGGACGCAACGGACGGGTAACTGTTGAGCAGGTCAAGAAGTTTACTCGTACACGTCGGTCGAGCTCGGAAACCTCCGCGCCTCCCGGCGGCTTGCCGGAGAAGGGTTCACAGGGCGAAGAGTACAACGTGGAAAACACCCTTCCAGACGGAACCACGCAGACGTGGAGTTATCGCTGGACTGAACCATCGACGGGCCACGGCGGACTTTGGGAAATGGTTGGCTACTCCTACCGCAAGGGCGATGATCCCCTCAACGTCAGGTAGTGTGCACGCCCTGCTTCCACTGCCGCGGCGATTGCCCGGTCTGCGACTTGAACGCGCGCGACAGCGCCGCTTCACTGCCGTAGCCCACATCAATCGCGATCCGCTTTAGCGGTTGGCCCTTGCGCAGCGCCTGCTGCACCAGGCGCGTGCGCCAGCCCTGCAGGTAGTGGCCGGGGGTGCTGCCGATGGTGTCGCGGAAGCTGTCGGCAAACGCGCTGCGCGACATGCCGGCGCGCTGCGCGAGCGATTCGAGCGTCCATTCCTGCGCGGGTTCTTCGTGCATGGCCACCAGCGCGTGGCGCAGGCGCGGGTGGGCCATGCCGGCGAGCAGGCCCACGCGTAGCTGGCCGCTTTCCATCAGCGCGCGCAGGATCTGGATCATCACGACCTCGAACAGCCGGTCGAGCAGCGCCTGGCGGCCGCAGCGCTGGGCGAAGGCTTCTTCGAACAACACCGAGAGGATCGGCTGGCCACCGTAGAGTTCCTGCAGCGGCAGGCAGATCACCGGTGGCAGCGCGGCGGAGACGGGGTTGTTGCCGCCACCCTCGAACTGCAGGTGGGCGCAGGCGAAGTCGGCGCCGGTATCCGGGTCGGTGACGAAGCGGTGGGCGAGCGGGCGTGGGTAGACCAGCACGCTGGGCTCGGCGATCTCGATGACGCTGCCGTCGGCGTGCTCGACGCGCACCTGGCCGTCGCGGATCAGGTGCAGCTGGCCGCGCTCGCCGTCGGCGGCCAGGTCGTTGATGCCGCACAACGCGCCGGCATGGAAGACTTCGGCATTGACCGCAAAGCGGCCGAGCAGGGATTGCAGGCGGTCAACCATTCCGGACTCCAGATCAAGTTTTCTGGATCTTATGTTGCCACACGTCCGCCCTGGAGGCGCACAGTACACCTCACCAACCGGTCCACCCCATTTACAGCCAGGAGCATTCCCATGTCGATTGAAAAGGTTCTCTACACCGCACACGCCACCGCCACCGGCGGCCGTGAAGGCCACGCCACCTCGTCGGACAACGTGCTGGACGTGCAGCTGTCCACCCCGCGCGAGCTGGGCGGCGCCGGCGGCCCGGGCACCAACCCGGAGCAGCTGTTTGCTGCCGGCTATTCGGCCTGCTTCCTGGGTGCGCTGAAGTACGTCGCCGGGCAGGCCAAGGTCGCGCTGCCGGCCGAGACCAGCATCACCGGCAACGTTGGCATCGGCCAGATTCCCACCGGCTTCGGCATTGAAGTGGAACTGCAGATCAGCGTGCCGGGCCTGCCGCGTGAGCAGGTGGAGGAGCTGGTGCAGAAGGCGCACATCGTGTGCCCGTATTCGAATGCGACGCGCGGCAACATCGATGTGACGTTGACGGTGGTCTGAGGGAGCGTGCCGACCAACGGTCGGCACCTACCGTGGTTAACACGTCGGTGGGTCATGGCCGTTGGTCGCGACGAAAAAAATGGGCGGATGCCGGTCGCGTTGACCGTGCATCCGCCCATCCCACCGCGGTGGATCCCGTTTCCGGGATGCATTCGTTGTTCCCGTTATTTTTCCGGGGTTACCAGCTGTACGACGCTGGAGAAATCCAGCTTGCCGCGGCCTGCCTGGTGATTCATGGAGTACAGGTTGCGGGCCAGTTCGCCCAGCGGGATGGAGGCGCCCACGCTCATCGCCGCTTCCACGGCCAGCCCCATGTCCTTGAGCATCAGGTCGCTGCCGAAGCCGCCGCTGTAGCCGCGCGACGCCGGCGCATTTTCCAGCACGCCCGGCCACGGGTTGCACACTTCGGTGGCCCAGCTGCGGCCGGTGCTGACCGCCATCATCTGCGACAACACCTTCGGGTCCAGGCCGTGGGCCACGCCCAGGGCGATGGATTCGCCGGTCACGGCCATGATCACGCCCAGCGCCATGTTGTTGCACAGCTTGGCCACCTGGCCGGCGCCGCTGGCACCCACGTGGAAGATGTTCTTGCCCATCGCCTGCAGAAGCGGGCGCGCGCGTTCGAGCGCATCGCTTTCGCCGCCGACGATGAAGGTGAGGGTGCCGGCCTGGGCACCGGCGGTGCCGCCGGAGACCGGGGCATCGAGCATCTGCAGGCCGCGTGCGGCCGCCGCTTCGGACACCTTGCGCGCGGTGGCGGGCGCGATCGTGCTGCAGTCGATCACCAGCGCGCCGCCGGGGATGTCGGCCAGCAGGCCGTCCTCGCCCAGGTACACGCCTTCCACGTGGCGGCTGGCCGGCAGCATCGAGATGACCACTTCGGCATCGGTGAGCGTGTCCAGCGCGGAGCTGGCGGCGGTGGCACCGGCGTCGACGGCGGCCTGCACGGCGGCCGGCACCAGGTCGAACACGCGGACGGCGTGGCCGGCCTTGGCCAGGTTGGCGGCCATCGGGCCGCCCATGTTGCCCAACCCGATGAATGCAATACGGCTCATGCGTGGCTCCTTTCAGGAACAGTGGCGCCCAGGTCGGCCAGCGGATGCGTGGCGCCGTCCCACGGCGAAGCAAAGAAGGTGTCGGCCCAGCCCACCGTGGCCTCAGCCAGCGTCTGCGGCTGCCAGTGCGGGGTGCGGTCCTTGTCGATCAGCAGCGCGCGGATGCCTTCGGCGAAATCGCCGTGGGCGGCGCAGTGCAGCGCGGCGATGTACTCCAGGCGATAGACGTCGGCCAGCGAAGCACCGGCGGTGTGCTTCTGCAGTTCCCAGGCCAGGCGCGCCGAACCGGGGGCACCGGCGGCGAGCGTGGCCTGCGCGGTCTGCAGCCACGGGTCGTCGGTCTGCAACGCGGCAATGGCGTTCACCACCGCAGGCACATCGCTACCCTCGCACAGCGTGTCGATCAACGCGGCGTTGCGCAGCAGCGGACCGGTGGCGGCATCGCTGGCGTGCTGCTGCAACAGGGTGCTGAGCTGTTCGTGGTTGCGCTTGGCGTCGGCACTCCAGTGCACGTCGGCCAGCGCGTTGAATACATCGGCGCGCTGGGCCTCGGCGATATGGATGTCGGCCATGCCAGCATAGATGGCGTCGCCGGCATTGAGCGGCGCGCCGGTCAGGGCCAGGAACAGGCCCGCCTTGCCCGGTACGCGCGGCAGCAGCCAGCTGCCACCCACGTCCGGGAACAGGCCCACGGTGATTTCCGGGAACGCCAGCTTGGAGCGCTCGCTCACCACGCGGTGGCTGGCACCGGACATCAGCCCAATGCCGCCGCCCATGACGATGCCATGGCCCCAGCACAGGATCGGCTTGGCGTAGGTATGGATGGCGTAGTCGACGCGGTACTCCACGTCGAAGAATTCAGAGGCGTAGTGGTTGTCGCGCACATCGTCCGCAACGGCATCGCGGTAGGCGCGCATGCTCTGGTACAGGCTGTGCAGGTCGCCACCGGCGCAGAACGCCTTCTCGCCCGCGCCCTGCAGCACCACCAGCGCGATGCCGTCATCGGCGGCCCAGGCGCCCAGGCGCTCGTGCAGCAGGTGCGCCATCGGCAGCGAGAAGCCATTGAGGGTGCGTGGTGCGTTGAGCGTGGCAATGCCGATGCGGGTGCCGTTGGCGGCGGTGCGCTCTTCGAACAGCACCGGCGCCTCCACGCTGGCCTCGGGCGTGGTCATGCGTTCTTCCACTGCGGTGCGCGCTTTTCCAGGAAGGCGTTGACGCCCTCGCCCTGGTCGGCGCGGTCGAACAGGTCGACGAAGGCCTCGCGCTCGGCGACCAGGGCCGAGGCGTGGCTGATGCCACTGCGGGTGGCCTGGACCAGCGTCTTGCAGGCCGCCACGCTGGACGGGCTCTGCTTGCCGGCCTTGTTCGCCCACTCGATGGCAAGCGCCTTGGCTTCGCCCTTGCCAACTTTTTCTTCTGCCAGGCCAATCCGCACGGCAGTATCGGCGTCGATGCGTTCGCCCAGCAGGATCATCCGCTTGGCCCAGCCCTCGCCGACCAGGCGGGGCAGGTTCTGGGTGCCGCCGGCGCACGGCAGCAGGCCGACAGTGGCCTCGGGCAGCGCAACCTGGGCGTGTTCTTCGATGATGCGCAGGTCGCAGGCCAGTGCGCATTCCAGCCCGCCGCCCATGGCGTAGCCGTTGATGGCGGCAATCGAAACGCCACGGAAACCGGACAGTGCTTCAAACGCTTCACCGAAACGGCGCGCAGCCTCACGGGCCAGCGCCTTGTCGCCGGAGGCGAACTGCTTGAGATCGGCGCCGGCCGAGAAAAACTTCTCGCCGCCACCGGTGATCACCAGTGCGTAGATGCTGGTGTCAGCGTTGAGCGCACCGACCAGATCGCGCAGCGCCGACAGGCTGTGCACGGTCCACGTATGCGCCGGAGGGTTGTCCAGGGTCACCACGGCGGTGTGCCCGTCGGCCTCGACCTTCAGGCCCACGTGTTCCTGCTTGCGCCAATCCATCATCGCAGTTCCTCATCGGTGTTGAGCAGGTGGCGGGCCACGATCACACGCATGATCTCGTTGGTGCCCTCCAGGATCTGATGAACGCGGCTGTCGCGCAGCAGGCGTTCGATCGGGTATTCACGAATATAGCCGTAGCCACCGTGGATCTGCAGCGCGTCATTGCAGACCTGGAAGCCGGCGTCGGTGGCGAAGCGCTTGGCCATCGCGCACCACACGTTGGCATCGCTGGCACCGGCGTCGAGCTTGCGCGCGGCGGTGTGCACCATCTGCCGCGCGGCCACCAGCTGGGTGACCATGTCGGCCAGCTTGAACTGCAGCGCCTGGAAATCGGCCAGCGGCTTGCCGAACTGGCGGCGCTCGCCCATGTAGCGGCGCGCGGCGTCCAGTGCGCCCTGCGCGGCGCCCAGCGAGCAGGCGGCGATGTTGATGCGGCCGCCGTCCAGGCCCTTCATGGCCAGCTTGAAGCCACTGCCCTCTTCGCCCAGCAGGTTGCCCACCGGCACGCGCACGTTTTCGAACGTGATGCCACGAGTGGGCTGGCTGTTCCAGCCCATCTTCTCTTCCTTGCGGCCGTAGCTGATACCGGCCAGGTCGGCCGGCACGGCCAGCGCGCTGATACCACTGGCACCGGGACCGCCGGTACGCGCCATCACCACCAGCAGCTCGGTGGCACCGGCGCCGGAGATGAAGGCCTTGGCGCCATTGAGCACGTAATGGTCGCCATCACGCACGGCACTGGTCTTCAGCGAGGCCGCGTCCGACCCGGCACCCGGTTCGGTCAGGCAGTACGAGGCCAGCTTGCTGCCCGAAGACAGCGCCTGGCCCCACTCGGCGCGCAGCGCTTCCTGGCCCCAGCTGCTGACCATCCACGAGGCCATGTTGTGGATGCTGATATAGGCCGCCGTGGAAGGATCCACGTTGGCGAGCTCCTCGATGACGACGGCGGCGTCCAGACGGCTCAGGCCGCTTCCACCGACTTCAGGATCCATGTACAAGCCACAGAACCCGAGTTCCCCTGCCTTGGCGATCGCCTCGCGCGGAAAGATGCCCTCCGCATCCCATCGCGCGGCGTGCGGCGCCAGTTCGGCCTGGGCGAAATCACGCGCGGCTTCTCTATAGGCCTGCTGCGCTTCTTCGAGTTCCGTCGTCATCGAGTTGCTCATGAACACTCCGTGCCTTGCAGGCGCTTACTTCAGGCTGATGGTGGTGTTGACGCCGTGACCCAGGGTCTCGTCGTCGAACCAGCGCGCGGTGATGGTCTTGGTCTGGGTGTAGAACATCACCACCTGCTTGCCATACGGGCCCAGGTCGCCAAGCTTGGACGCACGCGAACCGGTGAACGAGAACAGCGGCACCGGCACCGGGATCGGCACGTTGATGCCCACCTGGCCGACGTCGATTTCTTCCTGGAAGCGACGGGCCGCCGCGCCGGACTGGGTGAACAGCGCGGTGCCGTTGCCGTTGGGGTTGCTGTTGATCAGCTCGATGGCGTCATCCAGCGTTTCCGCTTCCAGGATGACCAGCACCGGCCCGAAGATTTCTTCGTCGTACACGCGCATGCCCGGCTTGACGCCGTCGAAGATGGTCGGGCCCACGAAGTTGCCCTTCTCGAAACCGTCCACCTGCGGGTTGCGGCCATCGAGCACCAGCTTGGCGCCCTGCTCCACGCCCGAGGCGATCAGCGCTTCGACGCGCTCGCGGGCGGCGCAGGAAATCACCGGGCCCACGTCGGTACCGGCCACGCTGCCGGCGCTCACTTTGAGGGTCTTGGCCTTGGCCACCAGATCCGGCACCCACTCGCGCGCTTCACCAACCAGCACCAGGGTGGAGGCGGCCATGCAGCGCTGCCCGGCCGCGCCGAAGGCGGCACCGACCATGGCGTTGAGGCTCTGTTCCTTGTTGGCGTCCGGCAGCACCACGGCGTGGTTCTTGGCGCCCATCATGCACTGCACGCGCTTGCCGGCCAGCGAGGCGCGGTTGTACACGTGGGTGCCGACGCGGGTGGAGCCCACGAAGGAAACGGCCTTGATATCCGGGTGGTCGCAGATCGCGTTGACCACTTCTTCGCCGCCGTGCACGACGTTGAGCACGCCCTTGGGGATGCCGGCTTCCAGCGCCAGTTCCACCAGGCGCATGGTCACCATCGGGTCCTGTTCGGACGGCTTGAGGATGAAGGTGTTGCCGGTGGCAATGGCCATCGGGAACATCCACAGCGGAATCATCGCCGGGAAGTTGAACGGGGTGATGCCGGCGCACACGCCCAGCGGCTGCAGCAGCGTGTAGGTGTCCACGCCATTGGCCACGTTGTTGGCCAGCTCGCCCAGCTGCAGGTTGCCGATGGCAGCGGCATGTTCGACCACTTCCAGGCCGCGGAACACATCGCCTTCGGCGTCCGGCACGGTCTTGCCCTGCTCGGCGCTGAGGATGTGGGCCAGTTCGCTCATGTGCTCGCGGATCAGCTGCTGGTACTTCAGGAAGATGCGCGCGCGGGTGCCGATGGGGGTCTTGCGCCAGGTCTTGAAGGCTTCCTTGGCCGAGGCCACGGCGGCGTCCACTTCGCTCACGGTGGCGAACGGCACCTGGGCCAGGACGTCCTGGGTGGCCGGGTTGACCACGTTCTGCCAGTGCGAGCTGGCCGATTCGACGAACTGGCCATCGATCAACATGCGGATACGGGGCGCTGCAACAGTCATGGCAATACCGGCGGATGCGAAAGGTGATTGGCATTATTCACAGGCCACCGCTCGATTTCCGGGCTGTCTGCGCTTAATCTGGCCAACGCCCGCTACGATTTCTGTTAATTCTGTGAATAGCCAGCTCCCCCATCGCCAGATCGGCCTGCGCCTGCTCAAGCTGCGCGAGCAGCGAGGCTACAGCCAGGCCGACCTCGCACGGGCACTGGGGCTGTCGGCCAGCTACCTGAACCAGATCGAGCGCAACAAGCGCCCCCTGACCCCGGCCGTGCAGGGCAAGCTGCGCGAGGTGTTGGGCGACGTTACCGACCTGTTCGACGTCGATGAGCCCGGTGCGCTGCAGGAAGCACTGGGCGAGACCCTGCGCGACCTGGGCCTGGATGAGGTCAGCAGCACCGAGCTGCGCGCCATGGCCGGCAACCTGCCGCAGATCAGCCGGGCCCTGCTCGACCTGCACCGCCGCCACCTGCTGCTGCGCGAACACGCCGCCGCGCTGGAGTTCCAGCTGGGCGACCCGCAGGCCGGGCATTCGCTGCCGGCCGGCGACCAGGTGCGGGACTTCTTCAACCGCATGCACAACCACATTCCCGAACTGGACGACCTGGCTGAGCAGCTGTTCGGCGAATGGGGGCTGGTGGCCGGGCACGTGGCGCCGCGCCTGCGCCAGCTGCTGGCCGACCGCCACGGCGTGCTGGTGGAAGTGGGGCCGCTGCAGGCCGGGCGCGAGAAGCGCGTGTACGACGGCGGCAGCCGCACGCTGTGGCTGCCCGATTACCTGGAACCGGGCCAGCAGGCGTTCCAGATGGCCGCCGAGCTGGCGTTGCTCGGGTATGCGGCGCAGATCGATGCGGTGATCGCGCGCGCGGGCTTCCGCGAACCGGAACAGATCGCGCAGGCGCGGATCGGCATGTCCAATTACTTCGCCGGCGCGTTGGTAATGCCCTATGCGCAGTTCCTGCGTGCGGCCGAACACAGCGCCTACGACATCGATGCGCTGGCGCACCGTTTCGGGGTGGGGTTTGAGGCGGTCTGCCACCGGCTGAGCACGCTGGCCCGGCGCAGTGCGCCGGGGCTGCCGTTCTTCTTCATCCGGGTGGACCGCGCGGGCAACGTCTCCAAGCGGCACTCAGCCACCGATTTCCACTTCTCGCAGGTGGGCGGCTCGTGTCCGCTGTGGATCGTGTACGAAGCCTTCAACCAGCCCGGGCGGGTGCTGACCCAGACCGCACGCATGCCCGACGGGCGCCGCCACTTCTGGCTGGCACGGCAGGTCAGCAGCGGCCCCATTGGCCATGGCCAGCCGCGCAAGACCTTTGCGGTCGCGCTGGGCTGCGACCTGCAGCACGCCGAGCGGCTGATCTACTCGCGCGGGCTGGATATCCAGAGCCCGGGCAACTCGGTGTCCATCGGCCCGGGTTGCCGCGTGTGCCCGCGCGAGGACTGTATGCAGCGCGCGTTCGCGCAGCTGCCGGGGCGCGCGTAGGGGCTGGCGTGCGTGGGCGGGGAGAGCGTACCGACCAACGGTCGGTACCTACCGAGGTGGCGGACGTTACGGTTGTTCACGCACACCGGTAGGGCACGACCGTTGGTCGTGCGGCGGTGAGAGCGTACCGACCAACGGTCGGTACCTACCGGGGTGGCGGACGTTACGGTTGTTCAAGCACACCGGTAGGGCACGACCGTTGGTCGTGCAGCGACGCGTTCAGTAACTGGGCGTCACCTTCATCTGCGGCAACGGGCGCGGGGCGCCGTCGGTGAGGTCTGGGCCGAGGTCTTCCCAGGTCTGGCCCTGTTCGACCATCAAGCGCCACAGCTGCTGCGATTCGCGGCGCTTCTCTTCCGAACTGAACCGGTAGGAGGGCGGCGGTGGCGCGCCCTGCGCCACCGATTCGTAGGCGTCCTGCCAGGCGCTCACGCGCTGCGCGGGGTCGTCGGTACGCGCCACCTCCACCGTGTAGCGCTGATACGCCGACGCCAGGTTCCGCCAGCGGATCCAATAATGATTGGCGAACGAGAAATCACAGAAGCGCTCCCCGGCCACACTGCCCTTGGCGGCAATGCGGCTGAGCACCGCCTGCGGCATGTCCAGGTTCATGCCGCCTTCGTCGCCCTGCAGCGTTACGTGCACGATGCGGTCGCGGTAGCCGGGCGCGCGTGCCTGCAGCACATCGCGCCAGTTCTGCATGGTGGAAACGATGGAGAACAGGAAGCCGGACATCTCCGCCGCCGCCAGCGGCCGCGCGATGGACTGGTAGCTGCGTTGCCAGCCATGCCGGTTTTCGGTGGGCAGGAACACGGCGGCATTGATCGCGTCGGGCGAGTCTGGCGCGGCGCGCAGCGGTTCGGCGGTGTGCGGGTACACCAGGTTGATGCCGAAGGTGGGCCAGCGCGGCAGCGCGGCGTCGAAAAGGTGGATGGGGAAGTTGCTGCTGATGCCGCCATCGGAGAACCAGCACACCCGGAAGGCGGTGATCGCCGGGCCGCTGCCGTGGCCACCGCTGGTGAGCCCTTCGGTGCTGTCGGCCACGTTGCGATCGCCGTGCGCGGGCGCGGCATCGGCCATCGGTTCACAGCGCCGCTCCCGCCGCGCCGGCTCGTGCAGCGGCACCGCGCTGATCAGCAGCGGAAAACTCAGGCTCATGCGCGTGGCCACCAGTACCGGCAGCTGCTCGCCTTCGGGCAGGCGGTAGTAGTCCACGCCGTCCACGTGATGCGGCGCGCCCGCGCGGGCGAGCAGCCACGTCACCACGCTGGCCGGGAACAGCTGTTCGAACTGGTCGCGCCGGAACCAGAACTGCGAGGCGCTGAACGGCAGCGTGCGCGGCTCGGTGTGCGATACACAGGTGGTGATCATCTGCAGGCTGACCGCGTGCGCGCCCTCCGGCTCGCCGCTGTAACGCGGGGCGTCATGCAGGTCGGCGAAGGTCAGCGGCTGGTCCAGCGGCTTGCCGGCCAGGGCCTGCAGCTGGGTGTGCAGCCAGTCGGTCAGCGCAGGTTTGTCGGCACCGCTCTGGGTGGCGCCCGAGCACAGCCCCAGCAGGTTGCGCCGCGCTACCCGCGCCACTCGCAGCGCGGACGCCAGTACCCCCGCCCCATATGCGCACAGCAGCGACGGCAGCAGCGTGGCCCACATGCCCTCCACTCCTGCGGCCAGCCAGCCGATGCCCAGCAGCCCGACCAGCGCGGCCAGCAGTTCCAGCGGGGCGATGGCGAACACCGCCGCCAGCAGGCACAGGATCTTGCGCGGCAGGCTCGCCTTGCCGGTGAGCATCACCAGCAGCCGGTAAGCGGTACGCGCACCGTACGCCGGCTGGAACAGGCTGTAGATGAAGCCGCGCCGCGACAACTGGGTGGACACATCGGCCAGCCCGGCAAAGCCGGCCTGCGGGCCCATCGGTTCACCGGCCCGGCAGCGCCGGTCGCCCAGCGCCGCGGCAGCGGCCACGGCGGCGGCGATCGCCCCGGCCGAGGTGCCGCCGATGTTCTTGAAGCGGTACTCGCGGGCCAGCGACAGCACCGCATTGGGGTACACGATGCCACTGGTGATGCCGCCCTTCATGACCAGATCGCAGTACTTGTCCGCCATGTCGCCGCCCTCTGTCCGCCTTGGGTTCCAGTATCCCCCAAGGCCTTCTCAGGGCCTGAGAACCGCGCCCCAGTTATGGCTTCGGGCGGTTGGTCGCGGCTGACTGGGGTACGCGGCGCACCTGCGACAGGTCATAGCCCAGCGCGGCAATCCGGGTCATTGCCGCCTGGTAGTCCTGCTCGGAGATCTGCGGGGTGCGCGCCATCAGCCACATGTAGTCGCGCTTGCTGCGACCGACGATGGTCTGCTGGTAGTCATCGTCAAGGTACACGATCACGTACTCGGCCTTGATCGGCCACACGAACTGCATGCCCCACTCGGCACCGTTGGTGCCTTCCTTGACCGTGCCGATCGGATGCATGGTCTTCACCGGCGCATCGAAGCTGCCCTTGCGGTAGGTGAAGGTGGTCTGGATGCGGCCGTCCGGGCGAAGCGCGTAGGACTCCACCGCGTCGAACGCTTCGCGCTCGGGCCGGCTGGGAATGTGGGCAATCACATACCAGTCGCCCATGAAGCGCGGCACGTCCACGTGGGCCACCGGCGGAATGGGACGGGTATTGCCACCGCAGCCGCCCAGCAACATGCCGGCGGCGAGGAGGGGAAGCAGTGGGCGTAGCTTCATGGCGTTTTCCTCATGAGGGGTCAGGCGCGGTCGAACAGGTAGTGGGCCACCATCCACTGCTGGCCCTTCTGGTAGCCGAACAGCTCGGCGCAGGCCATCCAGAACATGCGCCAGCGCTGGAACCACAGTGCGGCGGCAGCCTCGCCATAGCCCTGGCGCAGCACCGCCATCACGGCGTCGCGGTTCTGGTCCTGGCGCTCCAGCCAATGGTTGGCGGTGCGTTCGTAGTGGGTGCCATCCAGCAGCCAGCGCTGCTGCAACTGCATGTACTGGGGGAAGTGCAGCAGGGTGTCGGCGGCCGGCATCAGCCCCCCGGTGAAGAAGTGCCGCCCCATCCAGTTGTCATCGCCTTCGGTCTCGAACGGGTACATCAGCGTGCGGTGCACGAAGATGTGCACGAACAGCTTGCCGTCCGGGCGCAGCCACTGGTGGATGCGCTGCAGCAGCCGGGCGTAGTTGCGCACGTGTTCGAACATCTCCACCGACACGCAGCGGTCGAAGCTGCCCGGTTCCAGGATCAACTCGTTCACATCGCGGGTCAGCACCGTCACGTTGGTGAGACCACGTATGCGGCACTGGCCCAGGATGTACTCGCGCTGGCTGTTCGAATTGGATACGGCAGTGATGCGCGAGGCGGGATAGCGCTCGGCCATCCACAACGTCAGCGAGCCCCAGCCGCAGCCCAGCTCAAGGATGTCCTGGCCGTCGGCCAGCTCGGCGCGCTCGCCGTACAGGGCCAGCATCGCCTCTTCGGCCTGATCAAGCGTTTCCGTGCCGGTGGGGTAGTAGCAGCTGCTGTACTTGAGCCGTGCACCCAGGCAATCCTGGAAGAACGCAGCGGGCACTTCGTAGTGCTGGCGGTTGGCCGCGTCCACGTGCAGCGCCAACGGGCTGCGCGACAGCGACACGATGCGCGCGGAAAAGCGCTGCGCCTGCTCTTCCACGGTGCCTGCGCTTTCCTCGCGCAGGCGCGCCTCGCACTGGCGGCGGATGCCCAGTCGCAGCAGCGCATCGGGCAGCAGGCCGCGTTCGGCCAGGCCGGTCAGCCCGGGCGCGTAGTCGGGCAGCGGCAGCGATTCTCGGGCGACATTCACGGTGAAGACTCCTTGCGGGGCGAAGCAGTGCGGGAGGGGAACCACGGAAACAGCATCGGCGTGCTGCGCTGGTAGTCGCGGTAGTCCTCACCCCGGGTGCGCAGCGCCTGCGCCTCGGTGAAGGGAATGCCGCTCACCCAGCGCAGGAACACGTACATCACCACGGGTCCGGACCAGGCCAACCACCACAGCGGCGAGTGCACGGCCAGCAGCACGTAGGTGAACCAGTGCAGCCATTCGAAGAAATAGTTTGGGTGGCGCGAGTAGCGCCACAGGCCGCTGCGGCAGGTCTTGCCCTTGTTGGCCGGGTCGGCGCGGAAGCGCGCCAGCTGGCGGTCGGCCAGCGATTCGCCGCCCACGCTGAGCAGCCACATCGCGATGGCGGCGATGATCCAGCCCATCGGCAGCGCCGCGCTCTGCGACACCGCCACGAACGGCAGTGCGAACAGCACGATCAGCAACGCCTGGAACTGGAAGAAGCCGAAGATCTTGCCCTGGTGGCCGTTCCAGTGCCGGCGCAGGTGCTGGTAGCGGCCATCCTCGTCTTCGCTGCGCACGCGCTTCCACAGGTGCAGGGCCAGCCGCGACCCCCACAGCCCGCCCAGCAACGCCAGCGCGATGCGCGGCGCCGTTGCGCCATCGCCCAGCCACGCCAGCAGCAGTGCCGAGGCGCCCACGCCCTTGGCCCACAGCACATCGACCACGCCGATGTTCTGGTGGCGGCGCTGCCACCACCAGCCCCAGCACATGATCAGTGCGGCATACAGCCAGACCCATCCAAGATTCATCATGCATGCGCTCCATTGGTGTTCGTAGCCACTGGTGCCGCCCCGCGCTGCCAATGACGCGCGCAGAGGGCCAGCAGCGGCAGTGCGATGGCCCAGCCCAGGGCAAGAACGGCCACGCCCTGCCAGGACGGCGACGGGAACGCCACCGCCGACCAGCCGCGCGCGGCGGAGAGATACGCCAGCGGCGCGATCAGGCCGAGCAGCGCGGCCAGCCAGAGCCGCCGCTGCAGCACTTTCAGGGAAACCGTAAGCGTCATCCCGAATGCGGCCCACAGGGCGAGGATCCACACCGGCGCCAGCCACGCATTGGGCCAGGCTGCGGCGTACACCACCTGCCCGCTTGCACCCGCGAGGCCATCCACGACCAGCCCGCACAACACGGCCACCCCAAGCAGCCTGAGGTCGACGCTGGGCTGCGCGGACATGGCGAGCTGGCTGGCCACATAGGCAGCTGCGGCCAGCAGCGCCGGCCAGCGCAGCCCCTGCCCGGCGCCGACCACCGCGCACAGCCAGACCAGCTGGTTACCGATGACGTTGGCCCAGAAGTGGCGCATCTCAGTGGGTGCCGTCGAGCGGTGCCGGCCGGTACCCGGGGCGCGCCAGCAGCAGCTGCGACACGCCGATGGAGCGTTCCAGGAAGCCGCCTTCGCAGTAGGCCAGGTAGAACTCCCACAGGCGGATGAAGCGCTCATCGAAGCCCTGCGCGCGCACCGCCGGCAGCTGCGACAGGAAGCGAAGGCGCCAGGCACGCAGGGTGAGCGCGTAGGACTGGCCGAAGTCATGCTGGCCGATCAGCTGCAGGTCGCTGCTGCGGGTCTTGGCCGCCATGATCGCGTGCAGCGAAGGAATGAAGCTGCCGGGAAACACGAAGCGCTTGATGTAGTCCACGCTGCGCCGCGCCTGCTCGTAGCGTTCGTCTTCGATGGTGATGGCCTGCAGCAGCGCCAGGCCTTCCGGCTTGAGCAGCCGGGTGAGCGTGGCGAAGTAGGTATCGAGGTACTGCGCGCCGATGGCCTCGATCATCTCGATGGAGACCAGCTTGTCGTACTGGCCCTCCAGGTCGCGGTAGTCCTCCAGCAGCACCGTCACCTTGTCCTGCAGCCCCGCGCTGGCCACCCGCTCGGTGGCCAGCGCGTACTGCTCCCTGGAGATGGTGGTGGTGGTGACGTGGCAGCCGTGGTGAAGCGCGGCATACACGGCGAAACCACCCCAGCCGGTGCCGATCTCGACCACGCGGTCGCCCGGCTTGAGCTGAAGCTGTTCGCAGATCCGCGCCAGCTTGCGCTGCGAGGCCACTTCCAGCGTGTCACCGGGCTCGGCATACAGCGCCGAGGAGTACATCAGGTCGCGGGACAGGAACAGCGAGAAGAACGCATTGCCCAGGTCGTAGTGCGCGGCGATGTTGCGACGGCTGCCTTCGCGGGTGTTGCGGCGCAGCCAGTTCCAGCCCTGCAGCAGCCAGCCGCCCAGCCGCGCCGGGCCGCGCTCCATGCCATCGAGCAGCGCGCGGTTGCGCACCAGCAGCTGCACCAGTCCCACCAGGTTGTCGCAGCGCCACTCGCCGCGGATGTAGGCCTCACCGGCACCCACGCTCCCCTGTGCGCCGACCGCACGGTAGAAGGCCGGGTTGTCGACCCACACCGTCACCTGCAGCGGTGCAGCGGCGTCACCGATGGAGACATCGCCCAGTGCATCGCGCAGCTGCAGCCGGCCACCCTGCAGCGGGGCCAGCTGGGCCAGCAGGCGGCGGCGCAGGAACGCTTCCAGCGTGCTGGGCTCAGGCAGGGCAAGCGGTCGGGTCATGTCGTTCATGGGTGCTTTCCAGCAATGGAAGGGTGGTCGTGGACGGGCGTGCGCTTGAGCCACAGCCGCAGCGCCTGCCAGTGGATGGCGGCCACCACCTGCACCGTCATCAGCGGGTGGCGCAGCAGCACGCGGGCCAGGCCGGGGCCGGTGAGGGGATGGCGCTGCAGGGCCAGGTCGGCATCGAACTGGCGCTCGCCGTTGCGCCACACCTGCATGTGCACGTGCAGGTCATCGCCCGGCGCGGTGAAGCGCCAGCGGTATTCGCAGTCCATCGGCAGGAACGGGGAGACGTGGAACTGCTTGTCGAAGGTCCAGGCCAGCGCGCGGCCGTGCGCGTCGGCCTGCGCCACGGGCAGCACGTAGGCGTGGCGCTCCTGCCAGGGCGTGTTGGTGATCTCGGCTACGATGCAGTCCAGCGTGGTTCCATCGGCGGCGTAGCAGTAGTAGAAGCTGACCGGGTTGAAGATGTGCCCGGCATGGCGCAGGTGCGAAAGCATGCGCACGGGACCCGGCGGCGCATGGCCCAGCGCCTGGGTGATGCGTCCGCGCACGGCATCGGCCAGCGGCTGGTCCGGGTCGCCCAGGTAATCGCTGCGGCGGAACTCCGCCAGGTTGCGGCGGTTCACCGACCAGAACCAGCGGCCATCGAACAGGTGGTCCAGCTCGTCCAGGTCGATCAGCAGCTGCGCGATGGGGTAGTCGAACGCGTGCGGCTGCGGCGCATGCCGGCGGTGCTGCATCCTGCCGCGATAGATCGCACTGGCGGTCATGCCGGTACGCCCTGCGACAGCGGCCAGTACGCCTCGGCATCCAGCGATTGCAGCGCCTCCACCACCCGGCGCGCACTGCGGATGCCATCTTCATGGAAGCCCCAGCCCCAGTAAGCGCCGGCAAACCAGGTGCGGCGCCGCCCCTGCACTTCGGCCCAGCGCCCTTGTGCACGCACCATGGCGTGGTCGTGCACGGGGTGGGCGTACTGCATCCGGCGCAGGATCTTTTCCGGCGCGATCGCGTCGGTACGGTTGAGCGTCACCACCAGCGGCGTGGGCGTATCGATGCCCTGCAGCAGGTTCATGCAGTAGCTGACCGTGCACGGTGCCAACGGGTCGCGCGGCACGTGCGCGTTCCACGCCGCCCAGGCCTTGCGGTTGCGCGGCAGCAGGGTGGCATCGGTATGCAGCACTACCTCGTTGGGCTGGTAGCGGATCGCGCCGAGCACGCTGCGTTCGGTGGCATCGGCATCGGACAGCAGCGCCAGCGCCTGGTCGCTGTGGCAGGCCAGCACCATCTGGTCGAAGCCCTCCAGCCCATCGGCGGTGAGCACGCGCACCCCGTGCTCCTGCCGCTCCACGCCCAGCACACGGCATTCCAGCCGCTCGCGTACCCGCCAGCGCCGCCGCATCGCGTCCACATAACGCGCCGAACCGCCCTGCACCACCCGCCACGCCGGGCGGCCGGTCATCTGCAGCATCTGGTGGTTGGCCATGAACTGCACCAGGTAACGCGCCGGGAAGTCGGCCAAGGCCTGGACCGGCGATGACCACAGCGCAGAGGCCATCGGCAGCAGGTGCTCCTGGACGAAGGCCTCGCCGTAGCGGCCCTGCTTCAGGTACTCGCCCAGTGACGGTCCCTCTTCCCCGCTGTGCAGCAGCGCCGGCGCCTGGCGATAGAAGCGGCGCAGGTCGCGCAGCATGCCCCAGAAGCGCGGCGAGAGCAGGTTGCGGCGCTGGCAGAACAGGGTATCCAGCGTGGTGGCGTTGTACTCCAGGCCAGTGCGTTCGCTGTGCACCGAAAAACTCATGGTGGTGGGCTGCGACGCCACGTGCAGCTCATCGAACAGCGCGGTCAGCAGCGGGTAGTGCTGCGGGTTGAACACGATGAAGCCGGTGTCCACCGCCTGCGCGCGGCCATCCACCATCACGTTGTGAGTGTGGGTGTGGCCGCCGAGGTAGTCGTTGGCCTCGAACAGCGTCACTTCATGGCGCTGGCTCAGCCACCAGGCGCTGGCCAGTCCCGCGATGCCCGATCCGATCACGGCAATGCGCATGTCAGTGCTCCGCCTTGGCCAGCACCCAGGCCGGCACCGGTTTGAGGTCACGCACCAGGCCCAGCGCGGCCATCGCGCGCAGGCCGTACCAGGTGATGTCCACTTCCCACCAATAGAAGCCTTGGCGCACCGTGCCCGGGAAGAAATGGTGGTTGTTGTGCCAGCCTTCGCCGAAGGTGAGCAGGGCCAGCCACAGGTTGTTGCGGCTGTCATCGCCGGTGTTGAAGCGGCGGCTGCCAAAACGGTGCGCCAGCGAATTGATCGTCACCGTGGCGTGGAACAGCACCACCGTGGAAATGAAGAAGCCCCACACCAGCATCTGCCCGCCGCTGGTGCCCAGGCCCGGCGCGACGTGTTCCAGCAATACGCCAAGCCCGTACAGCGCAGCGGCCAGTGCCACCGGCACCAGGGTGTCGAAACGGTCCAGCCAGCGCAGCTCCGGATACTTCGCCAGGTCCGGAATGCGCGCCCAGTCGGTGCGGAAGCCTTCGGTGGTGAGGAACCAGCCCATGTGGCTCCACCAGAAGCCATGCACGGTGGGCGAATGCGGGTCGGCAGCGGTTTCGGTGTGGCGGTGGTGGTTGCGGTGGTGCGCGGCCCACCACAGCGGACCGCGCTGCACGCTGGCCGCGCCGATCAGCGCGAACACGAACTGCACCACGCGCGAGGTGCGGAAGGTGCGGTGCGCGAAGTAGCGGTGGTAGAAGGCGGTAATGGCGAACATGCGCACCGCGTACAGCGCCAGCGCCACGCCTACCGCCACCCACGACACCCCCACCCAGATCACCGCCAGGCAGGCCAGGTGCATGCCCACGAAGGGAATCGCCCGCAGCCAGTCCACGCGGTTGCCACTCCCACCGGTGGCCGGCGCGGCGGCGCCGGTGTCGAACCAGCGCAGCACGGTGGCCCAGCGGCCGCGCGGGGCGCGGGCGGGTTGGTCGGGGGTGGAACGGGACAGCATGTCGCGCGTCTCCTGAGCGGTTCATCAGGAGATACGCAGGCCGGCGGCGTTTGGATGCACCCCTTCCGAAAAATAATTCGGGAAGGGGTGGCCGTTACAGGTTGGCGATGTCGCCCTTGGCGATGACCGGACCGGTCGGAATGCCCTGCGGCGCGCCGCTCGACGGTTCCAGCGTGATCGCCAGCACCGACCCGTTCACAAGTACATCACGCAGCGCGTCGGGCACGGCCACGGTGTGGGCACGGTTGATGGATACCAGGCCCAGCGAACGCGGCGCACCGCCGGCCGGAATCAGCCACAGCTCCGGTGCGCGGCCAGCCGCATCGGCCGGTGCGGGGACGGGCACCATCAACACCTTGCCCTGTGCCTTGTCGACCGAGGCCAGCCAGCCGGGCGTGCCATCGTCGTGCAGCAGCGGGGTGACCGGCTTGGTCGCCTGCTCCGGCTCGGCCGGGGTCGGCGCCGGGGTGACGGCCACCGGGGTGGACGGTGCGGTGGGCAGCGGCTGGCGGTTGAACACCGCCACCAGTGCCAGCGCCGCCGCCAGGGCAGTCATGCCCTGCCAGAAGCCGGTGCGTTGCCAGAGCCTGGGCGCGGCGGTCACCGCCGGCCAGCCCAGCTCGCTGCGGATGCGCGGCCACAGGTGCGCCGGCACCGCCTCGCTGCCGAGCTCCTCCAGCAGCGGGGCCAGCCGCACCTGCCACTGCTCGACCAGCCGGGCGAAGCCCGGGTCGGTGGCGATGCGGTGTTCGATCTTGAGGCGCTCGGCGGCGTCGTGCACGCCCAGCACGTATTCGCCGGCCAGGATGTCGGCGCTCGGCGGCTGGCCGTCGTCTTGGATATCGTGAAGGTCGCGGATGTTCATCGTTCGAGGCACACCCGCAGTTGGCCCAGCCCGCGCCGGATCCAGCTCTTCACCGAACCCAGCGGCGAACCGATGCGGCGGGCCAGCTCCTCATAGCTGGCACCGTGCAGGAACGCACTGCGGATCAGCGAGCGGCGGCGCGGTTCCAGGGTATCCAGGCAATCATCCAGACGCTCGCGGTCGGAGGCGTGCTCGGCCGCCTGCGCCGGCTGCGGCGCGAAATCGGGAATCTCTTCGGCCACCGACAGGTCATCCAGCGGGCGCGGCGGCGCCGAGCGCAGGCGATCAATCGCGCGGTTGCGCGCCATCATCGAGAGCCAGGTCATGGCCGAGGCCCGCGTGGCATCGAACTGGGTGGCCTTGCGCCAGACCGTGGTGAAGACGTCCTGCAGGACCTCTTCGGCATCGCGGCGGTCGCGCAGGGTGTGCAGGCAGATCGCGAACAGCCGGCCCGAGGCCAGCTGGTAAACGGACTCGAACGCCTGGCGGTCGCCCTCGGCCACCTGGACCAGAAGCCGGTCCAGGCGTGTTGATGCGGCGGTATCGGAAGCATCCAGCTCAGGCATCGCGGGCTCGGTGTCGGCAGGTAGCAAGCCTGCATGGTCGTTGCTCCTGAGGTCGGCTGCAAGGGGGTATTCATGAGTCGCATGTCTTCACCAACGCTTGCCCCCGCGCCGTGGCAAGCTCGGCCGCGCTGGCGGCTACGGGCGGCGAGGGAAACTCCACGCGCACCTGCGGGTAGCGCCCCTTGTGGTCGCGCACGTTGCCGGTGCCGGTGAACTGCAGCAGGCGCTGGTCGGCGCTGGCATAGATGAGGGTTACCGCCGGCACCGCGAAGCCGAACCAGGCATCGAGCTTCATCTGCAGCTGCTGCGCCGGCTGCCCTTTCCAGGTGAGCGCTGCGGTGCGTTGCAGCTTCAACGGCACCAGCCGCTGGCGGCTGGGCAGCAGGAACTGGAACGCCACCGGCTGCCCTTCGAGCAGGTCTGACCAATGCCGCCGCACGGCGGCGTCGAAGCCGGCATCGACGACCGCGCCTGCGGGCACCTCCAAGGCGCGGCTGACCGGCTTGGCGTCTGAAGTGGCACGCACATACACCGTGCGCGCCGCACCATTCCCACGCACGCCTTCCTGGTAGCCGTCGCGGCCGTCCTCCAGCGCGAAATCCGGCGTCTGCGGGCTGCCCTGCGGCGTCATCCACTTGCGCGCGAAGGGGCGGCCGTCCGCGCAGCGGTACAGCACCAGCCGCGACAACGCCTCGGGTGGCCCCTGCAGCCAATGCGTCTCGCGATAGAGCAACGCCCCACCATCCGCAGCGAAGGCGCGCCCTTCCTGCCGCTGCACGGCCTGGGCAGATGCCAGCAACGGGAACATCAGCAGAAGCAGTCCAGCCGAGCTGAGAGAGAGGCGGCGCATGCCGGTTTCCATGGGAGGTTGCTGGAGAGATACGCGGCAAGTGGGCGCTCGGATGCAGGCGCTGGCCTTGTTTTAGATGCAGCCTCTCGAAAAGCGGATTTCATTACGCAATTTTGATGTCGTGACACGGGTTGCGTTTACGCGGCCAGATGTTGCGCAGCATGTGAGACCACACGCCCGCATGCATACAGAGCACCTTGCGGAGCTTTTTTTAATACCGCTTGACGTTACTACCGGATAGCGGTAGCATTCTTCCTCAAGAGATCTTCATGGCCATCGTCTCGTTCCGCTGCGTTGCTACCCGCGGCCTGTTTGTGGGTAAGCGGATCAGGCACTTCCAGGCCGTTCAGCGTGTCGCGATGCGAAAGCTGGTCATGCTCGATGCCGCCACCCGGCTTGAAGACCTCAAGGTGCCGCCTGCCAATCGTCTCGAGCGACTGCACGGCGACCGAGCTGGGCAATGCAGCATCCGCATCAACGACCAGTACCGGATCTGCTTCATCTGGACGGACGTTGGTCCGGCGGATGTTGAGATCTGCGATTACCACTGAGGACTGCCGCCATGCGTTCCATCCCCTACCCGCATCCTGGTGAGATCCTTCAGGAAGAATTCCTGGCCCCGTTCGGCCTGACTCAGTATCGGCTCGCCAAGTCGATCGACGTCAAACAGACTCGGATCAGCGAGATCATCGCCGGGCGCCGGGGCATCACGGCCGACACGGCCCTGCGGCTCGCTCGGTTCTTCGGTACCAGCGAGGGCTTCTGGATGAACCTGCAGATGTCGTACGACGCGGACAAGGCGCGCGAGGAGTTGGCCGAAGTGCTGGCTCGCATCGAACCGTATCAGCCCGCCGCCTGATCCAGGACCTGCCCTCCCCTTGACCGCCGCCGCAACTCGGCCTACCTTGTGCTCGCCGAAGGTATCCATCTCTTCATGCAGATGAAGGGATGGGTTTAAACGGGAATCCGGTGACGGTGCCTTGCGCACCCATTCCGGAGCTGCCCCGCAGCGGTGAGTGGAAACGAAACCTGCCAACAGCACTGGGCCTGGCGCCTGGGAAGCGGCAGGAAGTAGGTGGGCCCCGTGCCCGTGTCCATCAGCCCGAATACCGGCCCTGGCCGGAGGACACGACCGTCCTCTGATTCGACCTGGAACGTCCGCGGGGAGGTTGCCGGGGCCTGCCGCCATGCGTTCTGCGTGGCGCTGCCCCCCGTGCGTCCGCTTCACGGCATCCGGTTCGCCCGCGGGGGCGAAGGTCGCTGGCGGGGCGGACACGGCAGCAATGGCGTGGGAGCCGCGCAGTTCCTTCGTTCCTCAATGCCGCTACTGCAATGAGGACACGTTCCATGACCACTGTTACCAACCTGGGTTTCCCACGCATCGGCGCCAAACGCGAGCTCAAGCGCGCGCTGGAAGCGTACTGGTCCGGCAAGAGCAGCGCCGAAGCGCTGCAGGACACCGCCACCGCCCTGCGCACCACGCATTGGCAGCTGCAGCGCGATGCCCGGGTGGATGTGCCGCCCAGCAACGACTTCAGCCTGTACGACCAGGTGCTGGATGCCGCCTTCCTGTTCGATGCCATTCCCGCCCGCTACCGCGCACTGGCCGATGCTGATCCGCTGGCCGGCTACTTCGCCATGGCCCGCGGGCTGCAGCGCGATGGCTTCGACCTGCACGCGCTGGAAATGACCAAATGGTTCGACACCAACTACCACTACCTGGTGCCCGAACTGCAGGCCGGCCAGGGCTTCGCGCTGCGCGGCGACAAGCCGCTGGCCGAATACCGCCAGGCCAAGGCGCTGGGTATCGAAACCCGCCCGGTGCTGATCGGCCCGGTGACCTTCCTGCTGCTGTCCAAGACCACCGACGGCAGCCCGGCGCTGGACCTGCTCGATGCGCTGCTGCCGGTGTACGTGCAGCTGCTGGGCCAGCTGCATGACGCTGGCGCGCAGTGGGTGCAGCTGGATGAGCCGGCGCTGGTGCAGGACCTCAGCCCGGAGGCGCGCGCTGCCTTTAAACACGCCTATGCGGTGCTGGCCAAGGCCGCCCGCCCCAAGGTGCTGGTGGCCACCTACTTCGGCGCATTGGACGACAACCTGGAACTGGCGGCCTCGCTGCCGGTGGATGGCCTGCACGTGGACCTGGTGCGCGCACCGGAACAGCTGGATGCGGTGATCAAGGCCCTGCCCGCCGGCCGCGTGCTCTCGGCCGGGCTGGTCAACGGCCGCAACATCTGGCGTACCCACCTCGACAACGCGCTGGTGCTGGCCCGCTACGCCCACGGCCAGCTGGGCAGCGATTTCCTGTGGCTGGCGCCGTCGTGTTCGCTGCTGCACAGCCCGGTGGACCTGGCGCATGAGAAGAAGCTGGACGATGAACTGCGTGGCTGGCTGGCGTTCTCGAAGCAGAAGCTGGAAGAGCTGCGCGTGCTGGCCGATGCGATCGACGCGCCGGCCCGCGCCGAAGCCGCGCTTGAGCTCTCGCGCGAGCGCATCGCCTCCCGCAAGCGCTCGCCGCGCGTGCACAACCCCGCCGTGGCCGCGCGCCTGGCCGCACTGACCCCGGCCGATGCACAGCGCCACAGCCGCTACCCACAGCGCCACCTGGCCCAGGCCGCCGCACTGAAGCTGCCACGCTTCCCCACCACCACCATTGGTTCGTTCCCGCAGACGCTGGAAGTGCGCGAAGCCCGCGCCCGCAACAAGTCCGGCACCCTGCCCGACGCCGACTATGATGCGTTCCTGGCCAGCCAGACCGAGCACTGCGTGCGCATCCAGGAGCAGATCGGGCTGGACGTGCTGGTGCACGGGGAGTTCGAGCGCAACGACATGGTGGAGTACTTCGGCGAGCAGCTGGAGGGCTTTGCCTTCACCAAGAACGGCTGGGTGCAGAGCTACGGCTCGCGCTGCGTGAAGCCGCCGGTGATCTACGGTGATGTGACCCGCCCGCAGCCGATGACGGTGCGCTGGTCGCAGTACGCACAATCGCTCACCGACCGCCCGATGAAGGGCATGCTGACAGGTCCGGTGACGGTACTGCAGTGGTCGTTCGTGCGCGATGACCAGGCCCGCGCCGATACCTGCCGGCAGATCGCGCTGGCGCTGCGCGATGAGGTGCTGGACCTGGAGGCGGCCGGCATCGGCGTGATCCAGATCGACGAGCCGGCCATCCGCGAAGGCCTGCCGCTGCGCAGGGCACAGTGGCGCGAGTATCTGGACTGGGCCGTGGAAGCGTTCCGGATCAGCGCCAGCGGCGTGCGCGATGCCACCCAGATCCACACCCACATGTGCTACTCCGAGTTCAACGACATCATCCACTCGGTGGCGGCAATGGACGCCGACGTGATCTCCATCGAGACCTCGCGTTCGCGCATGGAACTGCTGGATGCCTTCGTGCGCTTCCAGTACCCCAACGAAATCGGGCCGGGCGTGTACGACATCCACTCCCCGCGCGTGCCGGACAAGGAGGAAATGCTCTCCCTGCTGCGCAAGGCCGCCGAGGTGCTTCGCCCCGAGCAGATCTGGGTGAACCCGGACTGCGGCCTCAAGACCCGCGGCTGGCCGGAGACCCGCGCCGCACTGGAAGCGCTGGTAGCGGCGGCCCACCAGCTGCGCGCCGAAACCGCCGACGCCAACGCCGCCTGACCTTTCCACTGTTGCACAAGGACCCCGCTGCCGCCGTTGCCGGCAGCGGGGTCAATGGATTTCCGCATGACCGATTTCATCCGCCCCACCCTCACCCTGCCAGGTGGCCACGACAAGCTGTTGCTGCATTCGTGCTGTGCGCCCTGCTCCGGCGAGGTCATGGAGGCCATCACCGCTTCCGGGATCGACTACACGATCTTCTTCTACAACCCCAACATCCACCCGGCACGCGAGTACGAGCTGCGCAAGCAGGAGAACATCCGCTTCGCCGAGCAGCATGGCGTGCCCTTCATTGACGCGGACTACGACACCGACAACTGGTTCGCCCGCGCCCGTGGCATGGAGAACGAACCCGAACGCGGCATCCGCTGCACCATGTGCTTCGACATGCGCTTCGTGCGCACCGCGCTGTACGCGCATGAGCATGGCTTTCCGGTGATCAGCAGCTCGCTGGGCATCTCGCGCTGGAAGGACATGAACCAGATCAACGACTGCGGCCACCGTGCTGCTGCCCACTACCCCGGCATCCAGTACTGGGATTACAACTGGCGCAAGGGCGGTGGCGCCGCGCGCATGGTGGAGATCAGCAAGCGGGAGCAGTTCTACCAGCAGGAGTACTGCGGCTGCGTGTACTCGCTGCGGGATGCCAACCGCCACCGGCGCGAGAACAACCGTGAGCGGATCAAAATCGGCCTGTTGTATTACGGCCAGGACAACGACCCGCCCAAGGGCGATTGACGTACGCCAAGGGGGCCGCCACGCTGGTCGCCCCCTCCGTTGCGCTGGACCTGCCATGACCGCCCTGCCCGCCGATGTGGCCCTGCTGGTAATCGACCTGCAGCCGGACTTCATGCCCGGTGGCGCGCTGGCCTGC
Organism: Stenotrophomonas sp. SrG; assembly: GCF_050031795.1. Classification (NCBI taxonomy): domain Bacteria; kingdom Pseudomonadati; phylum Pseudomonadota; class Gammaproteobacteria; order Lysobacterales; family Lysobacteraceae; genus Stenotrophomonas; species Stenotrophomonas sp. SrG. The sequence goes on along the minus strand of NZ_JBNBBE010000007.1, from coordinate 111,233 downwards.
GAGGAAGGGGATGCGCTGGTAGCGCCGATTGCCGCCCTGCTGGCGGAACGCCGCTACCGCACGGTGGTGGCAACCCAGGACTGGCACCCGGCCGACCACGCGTCGTTCGCCAGCCAGCATCCGGGCAAGCTCCCGTTCGAGACCATCCTGCTGCACGCGCAGCCGCAGACCTTGTGGCCGAACCACTGTGTGCAGGGCAGCGAGGGCGCCGTGCTGCACCCGGGCGTGGACTGGACCGTGGCCGACCTGATCCTGCGCAAGGGCACCCGCCGTGAGGTGGATTCCTATAGTGCGTTTCGGGAGAACCACGGCCCAGACGGCACCCGCCCGGCTACCGGGCTGGCCGGCTGGCTGCACGAGCGTGGCATCCGCGAAGTGCATGTGTGCGGGTTGGCGCGCGATTACTGCGTGCTGTGGAGTGCACAGGACGCGGTGAAGGCAGGGTTCCGGGTGAAGTTCCACTGGGAGCTGACCCGGCCCGTGACGGAAGCCAACGACGGGATGGTGCGCGAGGCGCTGGCCAAGGCCAAGATCGCAGTGATCTAGCGTACGGGACTGGCACCCCACCGAATGGACGTAGCCGCTGACCCCGCATCCGGTAGGTCACGACCGTTGGTCGTGACGGACCATCAAGTGCGGCGGAGGTCTGCGTATCCGAGCTTAGGGTTCCCGACAAGCGATCAACCGATTGAACTCGGACACCCATCAAATGAAAAGGCCGCGCACCCCAGTGGGCTGCGCGGCCTCTATTGCATGCCGCAGCGGGAAGGCAGTCCCCTCCCGCTGCCCGGCATCACAGCGCGATGCGGATACCTGCGTTGACGCTGCTGTTCTCCACGCCCGACCCCTGCTCGGTGCTGACGCCACCGTACAGGTAGCTCGACGCTCCCAGGCGCACGGTGCCCTGCAGTTGTGCCCGACAGAAGGCCTTGCCCGCCTCGGCGGCAGACAGGTCCACGCGCTCGCCGGCCAGTGCGGTAGTCACCGTAGCCTGGCGGCGGCTACCCGGGGCCGGCCATTGCCCGCTCCAACCCCCCAACCGCCAGTCGCGCGGACTCCAGCAGACGGGCATGCTCATGCCCTCGGCGCGCATTCGTGGACAGCCCCATCATCACCGTGGTCATGTAGTCCATCACCCGGTCAGCGGCTTCCGGGTGGCGAGCTGCGACGAAGTCACGGATCGCCGCTTCAGCTCCCACCAGGAACACCATGGCCGCCCGCTTGGCGTCCCCGTCGATGGACTGCACCCCTTCAATGACCATGCACCCGGACGCGCCCGCCTTGCCGGCGTAGCGGCAGGCGGCTTCCTCAAGCACGGCAGCCAGGCACTCGACGACGGGCCGGGCCGGATCCAGCAGTTGCTGCAGCGGGATCGCCCCGTCACATGCATACCGGTCCAGCACCTTGCCAAAGAGCTGCGCCTTGCTGCCGAAGGCGGCATAGAAGCTGGGCGGATTGATCCCCAAGGTGCCGGTGATGTCCGCCACGCTGACGTCGTCATAGCTGCGCTCATGGAACAGCTGCTGCGCGGTGGCCACGGCAGCGTCGGGGTCGAACGCCCGGGGCCGACCCCGGGGTCGAGATTGTTTTGTATCGACCACTATTAAATTCCTTGACACCCGTCGAATGTCATTTCTATAGTGGATGCTACATTACTCACTCAGGCGTGTCCAACAATGGCTTTTGAGAACAAGAAGGTGCTGGTACTCGGCGGCAGCCGAGGCATTGGCGCGGCGATCGTGCGCCGCTTCGTGGCGGACGGGGCGTCGGTGACGTTCACCTACAGCGGGTCCCCGAATGCGGCGCATGCGCTGGCCGCCGAAACCGGCGCGACGGCCGAGAAGACCGACAGTGCGGACCGTGACGCGGTGATCGCGCGGGTTCGGGACACCGGTCCGCTGGACGTGCTGGTGGTGAACTCGGGCATCGCGATCTTCGGCGATTCATTGGAGCAGGACCCCGACGCCGTGGATCGCCTGCTGCGCATCAACGTGCATGCGCCGTACCACGCCTCGGTCGAGGCGGCGCGCACGATGGGCGACGGCGGCCGCATCATCGTGATCGGCTCGGTGAACGGCGACAGGATGCCGGTGCCGGGCATGGCGTCCTACGCGGTGAGCAAGTCCGCGTTGCAGGGGCTGGCACGCGGCCTGGCACGGGACTTCGGGCCGCGCGGCATCACGATCAACATCGTTCAGCCGGGCCCCATCGATACGGATGCCAATCCCGAGGATGGCCCCATGAAGGATCTGATGCACAGCTTCATGGCGATCAAGCGTCATGGTCGCCCGGAGGAAGTGGCGGGCATGGTGGCCTGGCTGGCCGGGCCGGAGGCAAGCTTCGTGACTGGCGCGATGCATACGATTGATGGTGCATTTGGGGCTTGATGCGCGCACGCTGTTGGCGATGTGCACTGAGCGCAATGACCAGACGCTGCGGCATTGATGGACAGCGCTTGGGTACCGCGGCGCGGCGTATGGGCCGGCGACGAACATGGCTTGCCCCTCCCGCCCGTGTAGGAAGAAAACGAAATGAGCACCTCCAACCGCCAACACGGCCAGCTTCGGCGTGCCGTGGGAATCGGCTTATGGTTACGTGCAGGCCGTGCGCGTGAACAATTCGATCTTCGTGTCGGGACAGCCCTTTTCGTAATCGATGTGCCGGCCGCGTTCGCCGCCAGCAGCAAGGTCAGGCCCGCCGTCTATGGCCAGCCTGTTCCCCAGGTGGCCAGCAACCTCATCGGGGTTTCAGCGCTCGCCTTCCCCGAACAGTTGATCGAGATCGCGTCCCGCGCTGAAGTGCAGTCGTAGCCCGACCCCTGAAGCGAAGGAGCACCCCGGCGCTGACTTGGAAAGCCCGCAGGCGCATTAACGCCCGCGGGCCTTCCCCACGTCGGCTCCGCAGCTTACATACCCAGGTCGGACAGCCCCGGGTGATCATCCGGGCGGCGCCCTAGTGGCCAGTGGAACTTGCGTTCGCTGTCCTTGATGGGCATGTCGTTGATGCACGAGAAGCGGCGCTCCATCAGACCATCCGCGCCGAATTCCCAGTTCTCGTTTCCATAGGAGCGGAACCAGTTTCCAGAGTCGTCGCGCCATTCATAGGCGTAGCGCACCGCGATGCGGTTGCCGGTGAATGCCCACAACTCCTTGATCAGCCGGTACTCAAGCTCTTTCTTCCACTTTCGGGCAAGAAACTGCCGGGCTTCCTCGCGGCCGTTGGTGAACTCGGCGCGGTTTCGCCACTGGGTGTCGAGCGAATAGGCAAGCGCCACTTTGTCGGCATCGCGGGAATTCCAGCCATCTTCTGCCAAGCGAACCTTCTGGACCGCCGATTCGAGAGTGAACGGGGGAAGGGGGGGACGGGGTGCTTCTGCGGACACGGTGGGGCCTCCAATGGAAATGGATGAACGGGGTACTGCGGCGGGATTTCGGTTACTGCGGCGTTAGCGCGTGGCTTGCTTCAACAACAACTGCGCAACATCCCTTGCGGTGTCTGCGGCGTCGTAGTCACCCATCACGCGCGATACGGTGATGGCGCCTTCCATCAGAACCAGCAACTGCTGCGCCAGAACGGCCGGCTGCGCGATGTTCAGTTGCCCGGTGAGCTCCAGCGTGTAATCGAGCAGTTTCTGTTTGTGGTGCTTGGCGATCCTGCGGATCGGGTCGTGGGAATCGCCGACCTCGCCTGCCGTGTTGATGAAGGCACAGCCGCGATAGCCCTCTGACTCGAACCAGCCTTTGAGCACCGTGAACATGCCCAGGATGCGCGCTTCCGGGCTGCCGGCCTTGTCGCATTCCTGCCTGAACCAATTGAGCCAGCGCACGTCCCGCGCGTTCAACGCGGCTGCGGCAACCTGGTCCTTGTTCTCAAAGTGTCGGTAAATGCTCTTGCGCGCAACGCCTGAGGTCTTCACCAGCAGATCCATGCCGGTGGCATGTATTCCGTTCTGGTAAATCAGCGCCTCCGCCGTGTCCAGGATCTTCAGTCGGGTGTCGGTCGTTTTCTTATCCATGGCGCCAAGGTAGAACGATCGTTCTACCTTGTCAACCATTGCGTGCATCCAGAAGGCGAACGCCGTGGGCTCTAAGAGCTGGCTGTTCAACCGCTGCCCAGGCTCGGCCCTCAGCCCGCTGACGCATGCTCCGCCGCAAACGCGCCGTACGTACGCAGCGGCCGCCCCAGCAACTGCATCAACCGCTCCACGTCACCCGCGCCCGGCAGCATGCCGTCGCTGATGAATCGCTCGGCCATCTGTCGCATGTCGTAGGCCATCCACGCCGGCATGAACTGGCGCAGGTTCTGCTCGAAGGCGGCCGTGTCATCGCCGCCGTAGGCGATCGGGCGGTTCAGCACATCGCTCCAGATGGCGGCCACCTGTTCTCCGGTGAGTGCTTCCGGGCCCACCAGGTTGATTCGGGTCAGCGCTCGGTTGTCCGGCGCCTGTTCGCGGTTGAGCAGTTCGATGGCGGCAATCTCGGCGATGTCGCGGGTGTCGATCATCGCCAGCCCCTTGCTGCCAATCGGCATGGGGTACACACCATAGCCCTGCACCACGTCCTTGATGGTGAGGTCGTTGTCGATGAAATAGGCCGGGCGCAGGATCGTGGCGCTGAAGCCCATCTGCTCGATCATGCGCTCCACGCCGAACTTGCCGGCGAAGTGCGGCACGTTGACGTAGCGGTCGCTGTGGACCACCGACAGGTACACCACGCGCTTCACCCCCGCCTCGCGGGCGACGTTGAGGGTGATGAGTGCCTGGGTGAATTCGTCGGCGACCACGGCGTTGAGCAGGAACAGCGTGGAGACGCCCTCGAGCGCTTGGCGGAGGGCATCCACGTCCAGCATGTCGCCCTGCACCAGTTCCACGGTGGCGGGCAGGTTGGCGGTGGCGGGGGTGCGGACCAGTGCGCGAACGTTTGCGCCGCGCTGGATGAGGTGCTGGACGACCTGACGGCCGATGGTGCCAGTGGCGCCGGTAACAAGAATGGTCATGGGGTACTCCGGGTGGGTGGTGAGGCCTCATGGTTATTGATCCGCTTGCGGGCCGATAGCCCATATACTTGGACCACCTGTCTCGCTGGTGGAACACATGGACCTGCTGGCCTTGGCCGACTTCAACTTGGTGGCGCGGCACGGCGGGTTTGGCCGTGCCGCGCGCGCAGCGGACCGCCCGAAGGCAACACTCTCGCGCCGCGTGGGTGAGCTGGAGGCCAGCCTGGGGGTGCGGCTGTTCGAGCGTGGCTCGCACACGCTGAAGCTCACCGAGGAAGGTCGGGCGCTGTTCGAGCGCACCGAGACGCTGCTTACCGAACTGGATGAAGCGGCCACGTCCATTGCCTCAGGCGGCGACACGCCCCGTGGGCGGCTGCGCGTAAGCGCACCGATGCTGTTCTCGCAGATGGCGCTGGGCAGGATCGCCGCCGAATTCGTGAAGCGCTACCCACAGGTGCGGCTCGATGTCACCACCGAAGACCGCGCCGTGGACATGGTGGAAGAAGGCTATGACCTGGTGATAAGGGTCAATCCGGATCCGGATGAGCGGCTGGTGGGGCGGGTGCTGATCCGGGGCCGCCTGGTGGCGGTAGCGCACCCGGACCTGCCCCTGCCCGCGATGGGCGAGACGGCGCCTGCGGTGTTCCGGCCTTCCAGCGATGCCACCGGCTGGGACGTGGTGACGCCGCGTGGCGAGATGCGTATCGCGGTGGATCCGGTGCTGCGCCTGGGCGCACTGACCATGGTGCGCGATGCCGTACGTGCAGGCACCGGCGCGGCGATGCTGCCCTTCTCGCTGGTTGCCGGCGATCTCAGGGAGGGCGCATTGGTGTCGTGGGGAGATGCAAAGGCGCCGCCCATCGAGATATGGGCGCTGTACCCATCGCGACGGCTGCTCAGCTCAAGGGTGTCGGCGCTGCTCGACCTGCTCAAGGAATCCTTCCCCGAGGGTCGGGCGGAGGAGCTGGCTGCGTTCGCAGGCGGGGGCCGCTTACGGCCAGAAGCGGAAACTCGCGCCACCCCCGATAAAACTTCCTAATCCCAACCGCTGAGGTTGTCTTCTGTCGGGAGCAGATCGGCTATGCCGAGGCGACGACGGAGTCTGACAGCTCATGCGCATGACACGAGCGATGCGTTCAGCATTGCCTCTCTAACAGCCCCCCTGCCAGTAGCTCGCTTTGTCGCGACCGCACCTCAGAGCTCGGCGTCCAATTCGATCGACCTAATATCGACCGCTTCCCGAACAACCTCCCCCGAACTCCGACGCCTAACCTTGAATCTAAGCATCACCGTCTCAGACCTGTTGTCTCTCTGCACATCCTGGTCTGATACATAAAGTTCGGGATCGGCCAGTTCGATCACAAACCGGGGAGCAACTCTCATCGGAAAAGAAAAAATGACGCGAATCACCCCCTCCCCATTTGGTCTATATACGATTAGATCGGCTGTACCGGTCAGCGCCTGATGATAGGCAACCATTGCCTGCTCCTCCGTCATCTGCTGCTCACCGAAGAGGCCGCTACTAGGCGTTAACGTGGTGAAGTGATTCTCTAGCCCTTCTGGAACTGAAAATGCGACTGGATCTGTTTGCACAACAACTGAGTAGCCTTCAGCGTTGTACGATAGCTTTACGGCACGCGACGACGGCTCGAACTCAATTGGGGCTATAAGCACTGAAAACGAGACGGGTCCTTCTGGAAGATCAGACAGGTCAATTGTCGGATCTTCCGTTGCGCCTGTGCTTTCGTGCTCATCCAACTTATCGATGGCGGGGACGCGGTAACCATATATCTGAAATGGCATCTCGGTCTTGGTCAGTGGCGCAATGTAGCTGGAGCCCCCATTTTGGTGGTAATTCACGCGACCCGACTGATGAATCGTGATCTTTCTGTTCTTTGATTTTGGTGTATCGAATTCGGATGTACTTGGTTCCGCATCTTTTGTCCCCGTGGTCCATGACGTTCGCGAGCTACTGTAGCCATCCCTTCTGATTGTCATGATCAGCGATCCGTCTCGATCAGTAGTTTCCAACGTCATGAACTTGCGAACTACGGGTCCGCGCCTTATTAGAATTCTCATTGCGAATTTGGTCTCCAGCTGGAGATGGGGGCTATGTTTCTCTAGCCGCTTTGGCGTGGGGCAGTGAGGTGGGAAGTTCCGCAGCCCCCATAGACATCCCTAATCCTCTTCACCATTCAATGTCCGCTTCCGGCCAGAAGCGGACGTTGAAATTGGTTGAGCGTGGGAAACGGCCACCCCTTGAACGAGTCTCTGAGACTTAGACCCAGCGACGGACCGCCCTGCAGTAGACGGCGTACTGCGTCGGGAAGCGAGATGACAAATGCCGCTCCTCGGGTAGGATCTGAAACCGCGTGATGTACGCCACGAAGAACACCACCACGAGCAACCCCCAAGGCTGTGCGAGCCAAGCGGACAAGCCCAGAAGTGCAAGTGCATATCCCAAGTACATCGGATTACGAGTAAAGCGGTAAGGACCATGGATGATGAGCGCGGACGTTAGCTCCGGCTGAACCGGACTGACCGAAGTGCCCACGCGCCGGAACAGCTCCTTGGGCCAAGCGTTGATGCCGAGACCCGCTACAAGGAGTGCGACACCAACCGGCGACAGCAGCGAAGACGGATCAGTGGCTCGGGGAAGTACCCAGATGATGACTGCAAGCACGCCCACGAGAACAGGCGGCGGAACTTTCTTTTCAATTGCCGAAACTGCTCGACTCATGAGACCCAACTACCTGATAGGAGGCCCCTGAGGCCGTGCTATTCGCTTCAACCACTAAAGCCGTTACGGAGGGTGAACACATCCCCTTGATTGAGCTGGATCTTAGGTGCCTCAATTCTGATAAACAAGTGGCTGCAAGGCCGAACTCGACCTATAACAAACACGTACATCCACTACGCATCCGGAGCGCAGTGAACTCCATGGATTTATCCTGACGCCTTACGTCCTCTATTGGACAGGCCGACGACGCGGCTCAGGGCAAGATGAGCTGTGAGAACCCGGCATTGGAGTCGTCTTCATCGTGATCATAGATTTCCAGCCCGAGTGCGATTCCACGCTGACCAAGGGCGAGTAACGCTTCTCCTGAGAGCCATGTCCCGTCATTGCTGCTACCCATGAAAAGGCCGCAGTAGATGTTGGGTTCAAACCGCGCTAATGAGGCCCAGATAGTGAGATCCTGGGTAAGTTGCTGGAGGATCTCAAAGATCTGGCTCTCCAGGTCTTCTGGCTTGCGATCAGCCGCGCTGAGTCTCCAAGATCCGGTCTTGGTGATGCACTTGATCCCGGTGCGGCTGCCGATAAGCTCCTGCCCCTTTTGATACGACACCGTTGGACTCGCCCCCAGCAGGGCGCTGATCTCGTCGGGCACGAGCTCGTCCCCGAAGAATCGTAGTATTGCCAAGGAATGATCTGGTGCTCCCATAGGAAATACCTATCGATTTGACGGACCCATGGTCCGATTGTTCACCTTGTCTAGAGGGCGTCAGGTGTTGAACTTCCGGCTTCGTTCACCCGTTTGCCCCGCTCATACTCAGTCATCAGCTGCTCCACCCCGCGAAGTGGGTTCAGGTTGAGTGAACTGTTAGTCGAGGTCATCGCTGGACTGATTTGACTCGCTCGTCGATTTCCAAATGACTAGTTTGATCAGCCATCCCAAGAGAACTCCCGCCAGTGCAATCGCACCAATGATGGGCGAGGCCATAAGCGCAATGCCAAAAATCCAGGGCCATGTGTCTGATCCGGCAAGGCCGGAAATCACCAGACCTGCAAACGCGGCTGCGAGAAGAGCACAGGCAAGAATTGCGATGCCGCGGAACTTGAAGAACAGGGCCGCGATAAATCCGGATCCCGCGAAGTATGGCCAGAGGTCTGTAATCATCAGTCTTCCAACTCCTTGGTAGACGGGCGCCTGGGGGGCCGATTGACTGTGCCTGCACCGAGCCCCTGCTGATGTCCGCTTTGGGCCGATAGCGAACGTTAGCACCGGGCGAGCCGGTTAAGTAGCCCTGATTTAAGCTTTCGGCTAGAAGTAGACCATTGACCACCCAATCCACTCAGATCCCGGCAAGCACGCTCGGATCACCCGTCCTCCAGACGTTGTCCACTATCACGTGCTTGATCTCCCACCCCGCGTCGCGGCGGGCCAGAACAAAGTCATAGCAGTTTTTCATCAGGTACCGGCGTGCGCCGTCGACGCTCGATACGTGCTGCGCTTCGACCAGCACCTCCACCCGCGCCGTATCGCCGCCCACCACCACCCTCGGGTTGCTGAACGAGTGGGGATTATCGAGCCCGTTGAGCGAAGTGGACAGCGTCTCGACGATGATTTCCGTGTTTTCCTCGCCACCCTATTCGAGTGAGGCGTCAATGCGGGAGATGCGGCCTGCAGAATCAACGGCTACTAGAAGAATTCCGATCTCGTGACCGAAGTCGCAGGTAAAGTCGACCCGGGCCCGTGCACGCGCATCGCCAAGACCTTCCAGCGAAAGCAGACGGGTAACCGTGTGGTAACCCACGAAGTACTTTTTCAGATAGTCACGCACACCGGCGTGCTGGTTGAAGGTGCATCCGGTGGACGGGTCATCGATCACTGCTGTCTTGCTGAACAACGCCAGGGCGCGTTCGATATCGAACGCGTTCGTCGCGTTGATGAAGGCCACTACCGTGGCTTTCACGCGGTGCGATGCAGCGACGTCATTCATGGCCGTGCTGCCAGCTTTTGTAGACGAACTCCAGGCTGTAGCCATCCGGATCGCGCACCTGCGCGGCGTAGTAGCGCGGGTCGTAGTGCAGCTGCGGCCCCGGCGGATGGATCTCGCTGGCACCGGCGGCCATCGCGGCGGCATGCGCGGCATCGACCATCGCGCGGGAATCTGCCACAAAGCCAACATGTGCCGCCTGCGCCTGCGCCGCCGCCACGCCCTGCCGCAGCCAGAAGAAAACCCGGCCGCCTGCGCCAAAGCCCTTCAGGTCCGGGTGGCCGGGTGGGCCCTGCCGGCCGTCGTAGTCGAGCCGGTTGACGATGCCCAGCGGGACCAGCGCGGCCGTATAGAACGCGACTGAGCGGGTGGTGTCGGTGACCGTGAGGAAAATGTGGTCGAGCATGTCGAACTCCGGTTGCGAACTAGATGTTGTAGCCGCCTGCAACTTCAATGGTCTGCGCATTGACCCAGGCCTGCTCTTCACCGAGCAGCCCGGCAATGACGCGGCCCACGTCGTCCGGCTCACCTACCCGGCCCAGTGCCGTCTGCGAGGCCAGCAGGGCTTCGAACTCATCATTGAGCCCGCCGCCCAGCTCGGTGCGGATCGCGCCCGGTGCTACGGCATTGACGCGGATGCGGCGCTCGCCGAACTCTTTGGCCATGTAGCGGGTGAGCACTTCCAACCCGCCCTTGAAGGCGGCATAGGGCGCCACCCCGGCGGTGGCCACACGCGTGGTGGCGCTGGTGACGTTTACTATGCTCGCGCCGGTACCCAGCAGCGGCAGCAGTGCCTGCGTGAGGAAGAACGGTCCCTTCAGGTGCACGTTGAACAGACCGTCGAACTGTTCCTCGGTCACCGTCTCGATCGGATTGAACAGCCCGAACCCGGCGTTGTTCACCAGGCCATCCAGCGCGGAGGCGCCCCAGGTTCCCTGCAGGGTGTCCTTCACGTTCGCGGCAAACGCCGCAAAGCTTCCGGTGTTCCCCACGTCCAGCTGCAGGGCCACTGCCGTGCCGCCTTCTGCCTGGATACGCTCCACCACCTGCTGGGCAGCATGCGGCTGGGCGTTGTAGGTGAGGATGACGCCCATGCGGCGCTGCGCGCAGTGCAACGCGGCGCTGGCACCAATGCCGCGGCTTCCGCCGGTGATGAGTACGTGCTTCATGCAGGTAGTCCTGTGCAGTGAGGGGATATGTACAGGCTAGGGTCGCCGGCTGCGGCGCGCCGACCTGATCCTCGCCAATTCCTGCCTATTCCTGCTTTCCGCCTTGCCAGCCCCCTGCGGCGGGTGTCCAATGTGTACATGGACAACGCGCTGGAAGAACTGCGTCGCCTCGCGGCGCATGCCGAGAATCGCCGTACCGAGACGGGTATTCCCCGCGTTGCCATGGTGCAGGGCGAGATCCCGGAGCATGCCCTGGCGGCCGTGTACGAGCCGATGATCAACCTGATCCTGCAGGGAAGTAAATCCATGACGGTGGGTGAGAAGACCCTTGAGTACGACCCGGCTACGTACTTCATCATGTCCGTGGACCTGCCGGCGGTGGGTGCGGTGCACCCGGCCAGCACCGGCGAGCCGTACCTGGCGGTGAGCCTCACGCTGGACCTTGGCATCATCGCCGCGCTGTTGTGCGACACCACCGATGCTGCCACCGGGCGCGGCGAGCCCTCCACCCAGACCGAGGCCTTCAACGTCGCCGCCATCACCCCCGAACTGATGGATGCGTGGGTACGCATGCTGCGCCTGATGGAACGCCCCAGCGAGATACCTGCGCTGGCCCCGGCCTACGAGCGCGAGATCCTGTACCGGGTGCTGCAAGGACCACACGGATGCATGCTGCGGCAGTTGGCCACGCCGGATTCGGCACTGGCCCGTATTAGCAGCGCCATCCAGCGCATCCGCAGCGACTATGCCAAACCGCTGCGCATCGCCGCTCTGGCCGAACAGGTGGCAATGAGCGAGTCTGCGTTCCACCGCCACTTCAAGTCCGCCACTGCGCTGAGCCCGCTTCAGTACCAGAAGCAGCTGCGCCTGCTGCAGGCCCGCCAGATTCTGGCGACGCGCGGAACCAGTGTTACCGCAGCCGCGCTTGATGTCGGCTATGAGAGCCCCACCCAGTTCACCCGCGAGTACGCGCGTGCGTTCGGTCTGCCCCCCTCGCAGGATGCGGCGCGCATGATGGCAAGTCGGCGTGGGTAGATCGACAGCAGAGCCCGCGTCGTCAGGTAGAAGCAGTTTGCTAGCATTGCCCGCCAATCCTCCATGGAAGGAAGTCGTCCCATGTCTTTATTGCCGGCGTTTCGCCGAGTCGTAGCGCTGACGCTCGGGGCCTTGCTGGGCTGCACATCGCCTTCCCTGTCCGCGGCAGAACCAGATTCCATCACCAGCGCCTTCACTCACCCCATCAATCAGGCCAAAGACGCCCCATTGGTCAGCCTGGGCAGCGATGGCTTCCTACGCTATGCCCTGTACTACGAGCGAGGCAGCGACCAGGCACGCAACATCGTCCCGGACTTCTCGCGCGCCGGTTACCAGGGAGGCGGCGTCAGCTTGCCCGTCCGCGCCAGCATTCCGGTGCGCAAGATCCTTGAGCCAAACCCCGAGGGTGACGACTACCCACGCATACAGGCGGCCATCGACGCGGTTGCCACACTTGCCCAGGACAGCCGGGGCATACGCGGCGCCGTTTTGCTACGGCGTGGCCACTACCGGCTGAGCAAGACGCTGACCATTCAATACAGTGGCGTGGTGTTGCGCGGTGAAGGCCGGGGTGCCGATGGGACGGTGCTCCGCTCCGGCACGACCGAGCGCCAAGGCAAGATCATCGACATCGGCAACAGCGAATCCGCGGCACCGCGCCCAGCAAAAGACGTGCGCCGCACCGCAATCGACATGGACTACCTGCCTGTCGGCGCAATGCGGATCAGGGTGAAATCCGCAGCCGGCTATCGCGTGGGCGATGCCGTGGCGATCGCAAGGGAACCCAATGACCGCTGGCTCGCCCCCGAAGGCATCGATACCGCCCGCTACCGATGGACGCCGGGCGACTACACCATGTATAGCGAACGGGTCGTCACCGCCATCGACCATGACACGATCACCCTTGACGCCCCGATCATGGACGCCATTGATGCGCGCTTCGGTGGCGGCAGCGTCTATCGCGCGGATCCCATCCGTATCTCCCAGGTCGGCATCGAAGACCTTCGTCTCGAGGGCAATCCCGAGACCGGCACGGTCAACGGGACTGCAGATACCGGTCCCTATGCCGCACTTCGCCTCGGTGGAGTCCGCGATTCATGGGTCCGCGATGTTACCGTGCGCTTTGTGTCGCATGGGTTCGTGACCCGTAACGGCGCCCACTTCAATACGCTGCAGGACATTGCCTATCTCGACCCGAGGTATGGCGAAACACAGGGCGCCCGTCGCTATGTGTTCCTGTACGAGGGAAATTCCGCATTCAACCTCATCCAGCGCTGCTACAACCAGGGCGGCAGACACACCTTCGTCATCGGCGCACGGGTGCCCGGCCCCAATGTGTTTCTGGACTGTGTGGCAATAGGCGACAGCAATGACAGTGGCCCGCATCACCGCTGGTCCACCGGCATCCTGTACGACAACACCAAGGGTTACATGCTGCGGGCACAAAACCGCCGGTACAGCGGATCTGGGCACGGTTGGGCAGGCGCGCAGCAGATGTTCTGGAACACCCAGCACGACATCTACGTCGTCCAAGCGCCGCCCTTCGCGATGAACTGGAGCGTGGGACAGGTCGGGACTGTAACACCGGGGAAGTTCCCGCCTGAAGAACCAGCTGGCATGGTGCAGTCAGTTGGCCAGGTTGTGGCGCCGCGTAGTCTCTACCTGCAGCAGTTGCGTGATCGCCTCGGCGAACAGGCGGTGATTAACGTCACCACTGCGGAGCAGCGTGAGGGACGTATCTGGAGCAACCTTTCAGCTCGCGCTGGGGAGTGAGGAGAATCATTCTTCGCCGCTGTGGCTGTACCCATCACTTCATCCTACCGAGCAGATCAGCATCGACCTTGAGGACTACCTGTCCCTTTTGACCCGCGCCATGGAGGCCATGGCCTGCGCCGTCACCTCTTCACTCGATGATGTCGTCAGCACAAACAGAAGCTCTTCCTTGTCTGCGGGACGTGCCCAAGAGCGGGCGACGGTTTTGGCAAGATCATTGTTTGGCCCCAGCCCAGCAGTGTCCGGCGCCTGGGCGACCAACGGCGCTGGCGCTGTTCCTACCAGTTTCTGGAATCCTGCCTGGATCTGATCCGGGTTTCCGCGCTGGGCGAACACCGAGCAAACGGAACTCTTGCTGAGTGAAATGACATATCGCGTGCTTGGAGCAACAAAGATCCAGGCGGTTCCTTCTTTACCGCCGAGGAAGAACCCAGCCTGGTCTGGCGGCAGAACCTCCAATCCGTGGCTTTTCATCTGGTCACGCAGCGTGTCCTGCGCGTAGTAGTACTGCATGCAGGTAGTGGCGAACAACGCGTTGAAATCGTCTGGAAGCGGGTTCACTGCCGCAAAGGCCGGCGCGGCGGTTGTTGCCATCAGAAGTAGAAGGCTGCGCATACAACTCCCAGGGGTCTTACTGCCGTTGAAGGGAAGCCGGAACCGCATTGTGACTTACAGCCGCACCCCGAACCAGATCACGGCTTCTGCCTCGCAACAACGAGGCTGCGAGGCCAGGATCTGGATAACGGTCCCTCTGGTTACTCCATGGAAGATAGACGCGCCAGCGCACAGCGGTGTGACGCTTCCATTGTTGCGATGGAGTAAACAGCGAAGTTACCCGCAGGCGTCTACCGAGAGGGGGTGGCTGGGCATACCGTGGAACCGCGCTGCAGCCCCCCGCCCCGCGCCCCTTCCCAGGACCCAAGACCATGACCCAACGTCTCGACTACCAGCAGCAGTCCCCCGAGCTGACCAAGAAGCTCATGGAACTCAGCATGGCTGAAGCAAAGAGCTCCATCGAAGCGTCCATCCGCCACCTTGTGCATATCCGCGCCTCGCAGCTCAACGGCTGCGCGTTCTGCGTCGATATGCACGTCAAGCAGGCCACCATCCACGGTGAAAGCGCACTGCGGCTTCACCACGTGGCCATCTGGCGTGAATCCAACCTGTTCACGCCGCGCGAGCGTGCGAGCCTGGCGTGGACCGAGGCGCTGACCTGCATTCCGAGCCAGGGCGTGCCGACCGAACTGTATGAGCGCGTTCGCGGTCATCTCGCTGAGAACGAGATCTCCGATCTCACCTTCGTGATCGCGGGCATCAACGCATGGAACCGCATCAACGTGGCTTTCCTTGCCGTTCCTGGTTCCTTCGACAAGGCATGGGGATTGGACAAGGCTGGCCTGTCCGTCGCACCGGCGGAGGCGCAATGAACGCGCGCGCGAACTGGGCGGCAATCGCTCTCTCGATGGGCCTCTGCCTGCTTTCCGGTGCCGCCTTCGCGCACGGGGGCACGCATGCAACCGATGCGCCGCACGCAGTCGTTGCCGAGGTGGCATCGCAGGCGCTGCAGGACTACCCGGGCAAAGAGAT
Source organism: Stenotrophomonas sp. SrG (assembly GCF_050031795.1). NCBI lineage: Bacteria > Pseudomonadati > Pseudomonadota > Gammaproteobacteria > Lysobacterales > Lysobacteraceae > Stenotrophomonas > Stenotrophomonas sp. SrG. The sequence goes on along the minus strand of NZ_JBNBBE010000007.1, from coordinate 95,955 downwards.
CACGCTCATCACCGTGGACTACCCGCCGGGTGCGGTTGACCCCGTGCATCGCCATGATGCGCACGCCATCGTGTACGTGCTCGACGGCACCATCATCATGGGTGTGAGGGGAAAGCCTGAGCAGACCATCAAGGCCGGCGAGACGTTCTATGAAGGCCCGAACGATGTCCACACCGTGGGCCGCAATGCCAGCCAGAGCAAGCCCGCCAGGTTTGTGGTCTTCCTTCTGAAAGACAAAGAGAAGCCGCTGCTTATTCCGGCGGAGTAGTCCAGCGCACGTACCGCATGCACATAGGGCCTGCGGTACGCAGCCCCTCGGGACGCTGCCAGGTTCACGCTACTTGATCTTCAGCTCCGGCAGAAGGGGATCGACGTCGACCAGCTCCAACGATTTGACCATGTGCAGCGTCCCGTTCTTGTACTTGAGGAAATGCGGACTCTTCACGTGCTGTTCGTATGCCTGCCGACTCGCATATATTTCAAGAATCGTCAGTCTGGTCGGGTCGTCTTTGTCGAAGACGGCGTACAACGACAGCACGCCTGGCTCGAGCTCCATTGAGGCGCGAACCTCTTCAGCCAGGGCGACTCGATAGGCGGGCAAATGATCCGCGTTTACGGTGATCTTTGACAGCCTGGTCATCTGTAACTCCTCAGCTCCAGCACTGGAGGAGCATGCAGCCATGCCGATCAAGGTTCCGATCAGTATCCTTTTCAATCAGCCCTCCAACGTGCGCGTGCAACCCGGCGCATAGCTTTCCTGAAGATCATTCCTGCCGAGCCTCGAGCTGGCGTTGAACACCAACGCGGACACGTTCGGCAGCGTCCAAGCTGGAGTGGGCTTCGAGAACATCGGCAAGGCTGGACAGCTGCTCAGGGCGCACGCCTATGTTCATGCTGATTCCTATGTGAGACTGCAACTGGGGTTCCACCCCGGACATGGCAGCCAGCATGCTGACCGTGGCCAGCTCGCGACTCTGCCAATCAAGGTTGTCGCGCTCGAAGATGTCGCCAAAGAGATGCGTACGCAGAAACTCATTTGCTTGCGGTGCGAAATCGAACAATGGCCCTGAGACTGGACCACCCACCAGCTTGGTCTGGTTGGCGGTGCCTGCAGCGAGCAACGCGTCGCCCTTGGGAATCGGCTTGCCGGGCTCGCGGCCGGCTTCATCCTGGATGCCACTCTGCCTGCGTGCCTCCGCCACCTTCATCAGTTCGCTCAACGCGTTCAGGCTCCGCGGAAAGCCCGCATAGGCGTAAACCTGCACGAGTATCTCTCGCACTTCGGCCAGACTCAGTCCCGCGTCCAAGCCTTGATTCAGCGCGCCCCGAAGGCTATCCATGTTGCCGTCCGCTGCTGAGGCGCTGATCGGAATAATGGCTTGCTGGCGAGTGTCCAGTTCGGTGGTGGAACCCGTGTTTGATTTGACGTTCATAGCTGCTCCTTCGTATGCGAAAGCGATCTGTCCCGGACCGGAGGCAAGCATCGCCGCACCCATCAGACAGACGAGACGACTGGACCGCCATTTCCAATCAATCGCCGTGGTACTGGGCATCGGTCACTTTCTCCAACCAGTTCACGTTCTGACCATCGCGCACGCCGGTTACGGCGAGATGGGTCATCGTCGTACCGGGCGCCGCGGCTTCAGCCTCATGGGGAAGGCCAAGCAGCGCCCAGACAGAGAGGGCCAAGAGCCCGCGAACCGCGGATCGAACCAACATGTCAGCCGCCTCCGTCGGAGCGGGCCGGTGCGTCAGCAGCGGGAGGTCCGGCCAGGTACTGCTCTTCGCTCACATGCTCCAGCCAGTCAACGTTCCTGCCATCCAACGCCTCCTGGACCGCGATATGCGTCATGGCGGTGGTGGGCGATGCACCGTGCCAGTGTTTGTGACCCGGCGGGCACCAGATCACGTCACCCGCCCGGATCTCCACGATCGGACCGCCTTCGCACTGTGTCCAACCGAAGCCGGCAGTAACGATAAGCGTCTGCCCCAACGGATGGGTGTGCCACGCAGTGCGCGCACCCGGCTCGAAGGTGACCGCGGCGCAGGATACCCTCGATGGCGCAGAGGCGGCATTGAGCGGATCGATGCGGACCATGCCCGTAAACCAGTCCGTCGGTCCTTTGATGGACGCTTGGGTGCCAAGGCGTTTGATTTCCATGTAGCTCACCTCTTTGTGGTGTGTTGGGTATGCAACCAAAGGCTAGTCGGACTCAATCCGAACCGCGAGCGGCCCTTCCGTGCGAAGGACCTGCAGTCGTCCTTCTATTCGACCCAGTCGAATCAGACCGACAGCATCTGATCGTTGATGATCAGTCGAATCTTCATGGAATGAACCTCCGGGTGTGACCCTACCTTCCAGGCTGAAATGGCGTGATGAGTGGACTCGGCAGAGCATGCCGCTACTGCCCCGAACGCAAGCAGGAGGCAAAGCAGTGTTCCTGTGATCGACGTAACGCGCCTCATCAGCCCCGGGGTTCCACAGCGACCACCGACCCCGACGTGGACGCCCGGTCGTACGCCGTGGCATAAGCGAGCAGCGCGGCGCACAGCAACAGGCCAGCACTGGCCAGGAACGTGCTGGCAAAGCCGAGACTGTCAAACAGCAGTCCGCCGACGGTCGAGCCGAGTGCGATGGAGCACTGCACCACCGCCACCATCAGCCCGCCGCCGGCCTCTGCGTTGTCAGTGAAAGTGCGGGCCAGCCAGCTCCACCAGCCCACCGGCGCGGCCGTTGCCAGCAGGCCCCATGCCGAGAGCAACGCGGCGGTCGGCCAAAGCTGGGGCCCCAGTGCAACCAAGGCCACGGCAATGAGCGCCATCAAGGCCGGAATGGTCACAAGCGTTCGGTAAAGCCCACGCCTGATGAACGCGCCAATGACGAGCGTGCCCACGAAGCCGCTTACGCCGATGGCCAGCAGCACCAGTGGTACAGCAGACGTTCCCGCACTGGTCACCCGCTCCAGGAACGGCCGCACGTAAGTGAACAAGGCAAATTGCCCCATGAAGAAGGCACCGCAGGCAAGCATGCCAAGTGCCACCACACGCCGCTGGAACAGCGCGACCAGCCCGCTTTGTGACTGCCCGCTCTCCGCGGGCATGGAGGGCAGACAAACCCATTGCCATGCGAGGGCTATGGCAGCCACCGGCAGAAGGCACAAGAAAGCGCCGCGCCATCCGATCATGCCGCCCAGGTAGCTGCCCAATGGCGCCGCAACTACCGTTGCAAGCGCGTTGCCGCTGTTGAATATCGCCAAGGCGCGCGGAACCTTCGCAGCCGGAACCAGCCGCATTGCCGTTGCGGCAGAGAGCGACCAGAACCCACCGATCACCACGCCAATCAGTGCACGCCCCATCATGTAGGCCGGATAGTTCGGAGCCAGGGCCACCACCACACCGGACACTGCCATCAATGCGGTGAGGATCAGCAGCAACGTTCGTCGGTTCATGTTGCCCGCCAACCGGGAGATCGACAGGCTGGTCAGCACCGCAAAGGCTCCCGAAATGGCAATGCCGTACCCGGCAAGCCCCTCGGTCACGCCCAGATCTGCCGCCAAGGGAGTAAGCAGGCTCACCGGCATGAATTCCGAGGCTATCAACGCGAAGACGCATAGCGTCATCGCGAGCACGCCCCCCCAGTTTGAGCGATCTGCGATTGCGTGTGTGCGGCTCATTTCCCGGCCAGGCCGCGCTGGAAGAACGTCGTCAGTTTCTCGAAGGGAATCAGGTTGGCACGGTCATACAGGTCCACGTGACCCGCACCCTCCACCCAGTAGAGTTCCTTCGGTTGGCCGGCCCTTTGGTATGCGTCTTCGCTGAACTCGCGGGAATGCGCCGCGTCGCCAGAAATGAACAGCATCGGCCGGGGTGAAATGGTCTCGATGTCATTGAAGGGATAGAAGTTCATGAATTTGACCAGGCTGCTGAAGAGCGGCTGCGTGGTCAGCTCTGCCGTATCGCCCTTTGGCGTGTAGGCGCCGCGCGGGGTACGATAGAAATCGAAGAACTCGCGTTGGATGGCAGGGGTGTCAGCATCGAGTTTGTTCACTGTGCCTGGCACGTACACAGCCGCCCCGCCCTTGAACTCGGCCAAGCGCTGGTCGGTTGCCGACTGGATCACCGTCTTGCGCTGTTCCAGCGATTGCCCGTTGTTCAGCCCCTCCCGTGCCGCCGCACCCATGTCGTACATGCTCACCGTGGCGATGGCCTTGATGCGCGGGTCGATCTTGGCGGCGCTGATCACAAAGCTGCCGCTGCCACAGATACCCAGGCCGCCAATCCGATCCGGGTCCACATAGGGCTGCGTACTCAGGAAATCAACGGCCGCACTGATGTCGTCTGAATAGATTTCCGGCGCCACCAGGTGCCGCGGGGTGCCGCCGCTCTCTCCCCAGAAGGAAAGATCGATTGCCAGCGTAATGAAGCCCTGCTCGGCCAGCTTCTGCGCGTAGAGCTGCGAGCTCTGCTCCTTCACCGCGCCCATCGGGTGGCCAACCACCACGGCGGGGGCGCGGCTGCCGCGAGGCAAGCCCTGAGGGCGGTACAGCGTGCCCACCACTTCCATCTGGTACTGGTTGTGGAAGCTGACGCGCTCACCAGTGACAGTGGGGCTGCGGTAGAAGTTGTCTGCCCCGGCGGGACGGGCTGCTTCGGGCGTATCTGCAGCCATGGCGGGAAGCGGAAGTACGTAGCTGGCAAGCAGCGCCAGCAGCAACGTGGTCGGTTTCATGCGAGTGCGGCCTCGGTTGGGGGACTGAGGTCGCCACGATAGGCTCCGCCCGCTACCGTGATAAGCCGGCTGAAAGTTGATGCATTGTTGAGTTGAGCTCACAATTGGTCCATGAGCGCCGTGAAGACCAATGATCTGCAAGCCTTTCTAGTGGTGGCCCAAGAGCAGAGCTTCACCAAGGCCGCCATTCGCCTTGGGGTAACGCCCTCTGCGCTGAGCCATTCGATGCGGCTGCTGGAAGAGCGCCTGGGCATTCGCCTGCTGGCCCGCACCACGCGCAACGTTTCCCCCACTGAAGCCGGCGAGCGCCTTATGCGCTCCATCGCACCGCACTTCGAGGCTATCGGCGCCAGCGTGGAAGCGCTGGGGGACCTGCGCGACCGGCCGGCGGGAACGCTACGGATCTCCTGCACGGATGATTCGATGGAGACCATCATCCGACCACGGCTTGCCGGGTTCCTGGCCGAGTACCCGGATATCACGCTTGAGTTCTACGTGGATTACGGCTTTACCAACGTGGTGGAGCAGCGCTTCGACGCCGGCATCCGGCTCGGGGAAGCGCTGAGCAAGGACATGATCGCTGTCAGGGTCGGACCGGATTGGCGGCTGGTGGTGGTTGGATCTCCCGGCTACTTCCAGAAACATCCCAAGCCCAGAAAGCCCGCCGACATCACCCGACACCGTTGCGTGCACATCCGGCATCGCCCAAACGGTGCCATTTATGCCTGGGAGTTCGAAGAGAAGGGCAAGGAGTTCACGGTACGCGGCGATGGCCCGCTGGTCTTCAACAGCATGACCCACGTCATCAATGCCGCACTGGACGGACTGGGCTTGGCCTACGCCCCGGAACCGATGGTAGCCGAGCACATCGCGCAGGGCAGGTTGGTGGCTGTGCTGGACAAGTGGTGCGTCCCCTTCCCCGGCTACCATCTTTACTACCCTAACCGCCGGCAGCCCTCACCTGCTTTTTCTGCGCTGGTCGCTTGGTTGAAGAGGGATGAGTATGCGTAGAAAGGCAGCGGCTGTGTATGTGGGTCGCGCCTGCACTGCGTAGCAATGTTCAGCGCACCCCGGGTTGCTTACGACTCCTCTTCTGGTGCGGTGAGGCCAGTGAACAGGAGCGCTTGGCACGAGAGTATGCCACTGATTCTGGGACGTTCGTTCCAGCAATCACCAGCTGACGCCAGAATTTCGGCTCACTTGCGTCACACCATTGATCAAGTAAATCGAACATGCCGGTATGCTGGGTAAGCATCAACTTCTCTTTATTTGAGCAGCTGTGCATCGTCTGGATTCGGGGCTTGATATCCCCTTGTTAGACCCATGAAAGCATGAAGTTCTGCGTCGGGAGGGTGGCGAATACAACACCCCCTTGGGAAATAAGTCACGCCGATGGTCTAACGGATATCAACCTCCCGACTCCCTTGTCGCCGACAAGGGAGTACTTCCGATGGAGTAGAAGCATGCGCAGTTCAAAGATGGATTCATGCAACGATCCCAGCCAGCAGGTTGGCATCGGCTGGTATCAGCCCAAGAGCCTACGCATTTCCGCCCTGCGGCACCCTGCCGGCAATATCCTGCCGCCGGACCTGTCCATTCCCTACCTGTCGCTGTGCGGAGTGTGGTTGGAGCGGTTGGGGTTCAAGACCGGTCATCGTGTGTTTGTAGAAGTGACACCCGGGCGCGTTACGTTGACGCTGGATGAGACGCCGGTGCCGTTGCCGTACCGGTATCAGAAGCACAAGCCGAAGAAGAGCCGTCCGGACGCGTTGAGCGAGTAGCTGGAGGCTCGCACGTCTGGAGTCCGGCTGTAGTTGAGGCATTGGAGACACGCCGGCGTGTCTCCGCCCTACCCTCGGCCGAGTTCGTGTTACGCCATGAACACCAGTCGCAGCGCAAACCCGATCAGCAGCACGCCCATCACCCGTTCGAACCAGTGGCTGGCGCGCATGAAGCGTTGGCGTACGGCTGCTGTGGAGAGGGCTACGCTGACCAGGACGAACCACGCTGCGTTGACCAGGCACATCCACAGGCCGTAGAGCAGCTGTACGGGGAGCGGTGTCTTTGCGCTGACAAGTGTTGTGAACACAGCCAGGAAGAACAGGGTCGCCTTGGGGTTGGTGGCGTTGGTCATGAAGCCGATGACGAAGGCTTGTCTGGGGGTTTGCTGCACGGCGTCGCTCAGCGCATCGGTGGTCGCCTCGCCGCCTGCGCTTGGCTTGCTGCGGAGGAACTTGATGCCGAGGTAGAAGATGTAGGCCGCGCCCAGCCACTTGGCTGCGGTCATCAGCCAGGGGGTTGTGTGCAGGAGTGCGCCTACGCCTATGAGGGTGTAGAGGACGTGGACCGAGATGCCTGCGCCTATTCCCAGCGAGGTGTAGATGCCTGCTTTTCGGCCGAAGCGGACGCTCTGGCGGACGGCTACTGCGAAGTCTGGGCCTGGAGCGATTACTGCAAGCAGGTGGACTATGGCCAAGCTTAGGAATTCTGCCCAGTAGGGTGCGAACACTTTTGACTCCGTGGTGGTGCGGTGGCGCTCCATTCTCCGTGCGGTGCCGCCTGGGGGCCGGCACTACCGCACGGTTTTCTGCCGGTATCGTGAAGGCCGGCCAACGGCCGGCGCTACCGGGTCTCTTGCGACTGTGGGGTCGCTATCAGAAGACTGCGGCGCGGTGTCCGTCGAGCATGCCTGCGTACGGTGCGGCCCAGTACCTGTGACCTGTAGTCTGGCTCAGAATCGCTCGGCTAGTTTGCAGAAAGGTACTCTGAGATCTCTATCAGGTTGAGTTCGGGGTCCCGGACGTACACAGATCGGATCTCGCCCAATGCACCGGTGCGCTCGACGGGACCCTGTTCGATCTTCACGGAGTTGCTGCGGAGCGTCTGGATGACCTCGTCCAATGGAACTGCGGCAATGAAGCAGAGGTCCAGGGAGCCCGGCACGGGTAGGTGCGCCTTGGGTTCAACCTCATGCCCCTTGATGTGCAGATTGATCTTCTGGTTGCCAAACCGGAAGGCCTTTCTGCCCGCCCCGAACGTTTCCAGGGTCATCCCCAACACGTTGACGTAGAAATGGGTGGTGGCCTCTTCTGCGGAAGTGGTCAGCACGAGGTGATCCAGGTGGTCGATCATGGGGGCGGTCGCAGTTGGGCGGTGGCTTTATCGTAGCCGTATGCACATTGCACGTTGTGGCGCCTTGCAGCCAAAGGCGCCCCACGAAGAGAAACCGCCCAATCCGCTACCTAAACACTACCGTGCGGTGGCCGTTGAGGATGATGCGGTGCTCTACGTGCCTGCGTACGGCACGGGCCAATACCTGCGATTCGGTGTCGCTGCCGAGGCGGACCAGGTCACGCGGCGTCATGGCATGGTCCACCCGTGCCACGTCCTGTTCGATGATCGGGCCTTCGTCGAGATCGGAGGTGACGTAGTGGGCCGTTGCGCCGATGATCTTTACCCCGCGCGCGTGGGCCTGGTGGTACGGCTGCGCGCCTTTGAAGCTGGGCAGGAAGCTGTGGTGGATGTTGATCGCGCGGCCGGCCAGTGCCTGGCACAGGCGCGGTGAGAGGATCTGCATGTAGCGCGCCAGCACCACCAGGTCGATCTGCTCGCGTTCGACCAGATCGATGATCTGTTGTTCCTGCACTTCCCGGTTGTCTGCATTCACCGGCAGGTGGTGGAACGGAATGCCGTAGGAACCGGCCAGCGGGCCGAAGTCTTCGTGGTTGGAGGCCACTGCGGCGATGTCCACCTGCAGCTGGCGGCTGTGCGCGCGGAACAGCAGGTCGTTGAGGCAGTGCCCCTGCTTGCTCACCAGCACCAGCAGGCGCGCACGGCGGCGGGCGTCGTGCAGCTGCCAGTCCATCTTGAAGTCGGTGGCCAGCCCGGCCATGCGGGTCTGGATGGTGTCGATGGGCTGGCGCGGGTCACGATCGAAATGCACGCGCAGGAAGAACCGGCCGCTTTCGTCATCGCCGAACTGCTGTGCATCCAGGATGTTGCAGCCCTGCTCGAACAGCAGGCCGGAAACGCGGTAAACGATGCCGGTACGGTCCGGGCATGAGAGGGTGAGGATGGAGTCGGGGCGCATGGGGTGAGTGTAGTGGAGCGGCGCCGCGCTCTGGAGGGACGATGTCAGTTGCAACCAATTGCTGTGGGCGTTGATGCAGATGGAGCAGCGGACTAACAGTCCGCTCTACCGGGCGGTGTGCCGGGCGGTGTGCCGGGCGGTGTACCGACCGGTGTACCGGCCGATGCGCCGACCGATGCGCCGACCTGTTTACCGACCGATGTGCCGACCGATGCATCGTTCGATTTGCCGCGACGCCCCACCAACGGTGGGGCGCTACCGGGGGATGGATGCCACATCGGGTCAGCGCGGCGGGTGCACGGTCAGCGCGACGAGGCGCATCACCACCGGGCGCACCATCAGTACGCAGACGAACGCGGTGGGCATGGCGAGTTGGTAGGCGCCGAGTACGCGTATGGGGAAGTCGGCGTTGATGCCGGCGTTGGCGGCGGTGATCACCAGGCACATCAGCATGGCCATGATGGAGGCCATGAAGAAGGCAAAGACATACGGGGTGGCGCGCGCGCCGAGCTTCCAGCGGGCGGTGGCCAGGGGTTGGGCTTGCTGCGACATCAGGGGTCCAGTGGGCGGCAACCAGCGGTTGCGGGACCGGCACGATAGTCAGCGGGGCCAGGTGCGGGTAGACCGCCGGGCATTGGCTCTTTATAAAGTAATTCTTTGCAATGACCGGCCAGAATTGGCGCCAGCATGAACATTCTGCAGTCAATCCGCAGTTTCATCCGTACCGCCGATGCGGGCAGCCTGGCAGCGGCGGCGCGCACGCTGGGGATCAGCCCGGCGGCGGTGGGCCAGAACATCGCGCGGCTGGAGACGCATCTGGGCGTGCGCCTGTTCAACCGCACCACGCGCACGCTGGCGCTCACCGAGCGCGGCGCGCTGTACCTGGCCGAGGTGCGGCATATCGAGCGCGACCTGCAACGGGCGCAGGCGGCGGTGACCCATCCCGAAGCCACACCGCATGGTCGCCTGCGCATTGCCAGCACCTCCGCGTTTGGCCGGCATGTGCTGGCGCCGATGCTGCCGGCGCTGCAGGCGCGCTATCCACGGTTGTCGATCGAGCTGCTGCTGGCCGACCGCAGCGTGGACCATGCGCATGAAGATGTGGATGTGAGTTTCCGGATCGAGCCGCAACTGGTGGAAGGCCTGGTGGCGCGTGCGATTGCGCAGGTGCCGTTCCAGGTGTGTGCGGCGCCTTCTTACCTGGCGCAGGCGGGGGTGCCGGCGACACCAGAGGAGCTGCGCGAGCACCGTTGCCTGGTGTTCCGCTATCCGGTGGATGGGCGGTTGTTGCCGTGGGGATTCGTGCGCGATGGGATCCGCTTCGAGGCGGAGATGCGGCCGGCGCTGGTGTCGGATGACATTGATGCGTTGGCGGCGATGGCGGCCGCAGGCGGTGGCATCGCGCGGTTGGCGGCGTTCGTGGCGGCGCCTTGGTTGGCGCGCGGGGAGTTGCAGGTGTTGTTTGCGTCGGGCGATGGGGCGCGGACATCGCCGGAGCCGATGCGGTTGTTTCTGTGTGTGAGTGATCGAAGGGATTTGACGCCCAAGGTGCGGGCGTTGATGCAGCACGTGGTGGAGGGGTTACCGGCCGCGTGGCGGGTGGATGTTGCGTGAGATCAGGCGGGGGGGGCCCCCCCCCCCGGGGGGGGCCCCGCAAAAAAAAACAACGGGCGGGGGGGAGAGCGCCCGCGGGGCGCGCGGGGCGCCCCCGGCGGTGGGGGGG
>NZ_JBNBBE010000007.1:0-85403 GCF_050031795.1 Stenotrophomonas sp. SrG | reverse complement strand
TCGCACGACCAACGGTCGTGCGCTACCGATTCAATCAAGCAGACGGGGCGGTGAAGACGCCGCGGGCTTCGCGCGGTTCGCAGCGCAGGTATTGCGGGGCGGGGGTGATGGAGTCGCCGAGGGCGGCGGCGGCGTGCCACGGCCAGCGCGGTTCGTAGAGGATGCCGCGGGCCAGTGCGACGGCGTCGGCGTGGTTGTGGCGCAGGATCGATTCGGCCTGCGCCGGGTCGGTGATCAGGCCGACGGCGATGACCGGCATGCGCACTTTGGCTGCCTTGATCGCGGCGGCGAACGGTACCTGGTAGCCGGGCTCGAGGGCGATCTTCTGGCGTGCGTCGAGACCGCCGCTGGAGACGTGCAGGAACTGGCAGCCGCACAGGTCGAGGATCTGCGCGAGGGTGGTGCTCTGTTCGATGTCCCAGCCGCCGTCGACCCAGTCGCTGGCGGAAATGCGCACGCCCACGCTGATGCGGTCGGAGACCGCTGCGCGTACGGCGTCGAACACGCGGATCAGCAGGCGCATGCGGTTTTCCAGCGAGCCGCCGTACTCGTCCTGGCGCTTGTTGCTGAGCGGGGAGAGGAACTGGTGCAGCAGGTAGCCGTGCGCAGCGTGCAGTTCGATCAGGTCCAGGCCGGCGCGCTCGGCGCGCTTGGCGGCCACGGCGAAGGCCTCCACTACGGCGTCGATGCCGGCTTCATCCAGCGCTTCGGGCGTGGGGCCATTGGCGGTGAACGGCAGCGCCGAGGGGGCTTTCACGGTCCAGCCGTTCGGGTCGGTCGGCGGCAGCGGGCCACCGCCGTCCCACGGGCGTGCGGAGGAGGCCTTTCGACCAGCATGCGCGAGCTGCACGCCCACCGGCATCGGCGACCAGCGCTTCACCGAGGCGATCACGTCGGTGAGGGCGGCTTCGGTGGCGTCGTCCCACAGGCCCAGGTCGGCGTAGCTGATGCGCCCTTCCGGCAGCACGGCGGTGGCTTCGAGGATCAGCAGGCCGGCGCCGGACTGGGCCAGCATGCCCAGGTGCTGGCGGTGCCAGTCGTTGGCCAGGCCGTCGGTGGAGGAGTACTGGCACATCGGGGCGATGACGATGCGGTTGGACAGCGTCAGCGGTCCGAAGGTTACGGGGGAGAAAAGCTGGCTCACGGGCGGGCGACTCGGGGGGAGATGAAACAGGAGTGGTATTGCACCGCGAAGCGGGTTTGCGGGCAACCGTATGTGTGGAACGGTGAGGCTAGCGAGGCATGGCCTCGCTCTACGAGTGGCGCATATAGGGGAATCTTTGGGTGGAACGGTGGGGCCGGCGCGGCAGGCCACGCCAGGCGTTCAGGCAGTTTGCGCGTGCGGGTTTCGTTCGCGGGTCAGGCCGATGCGGTGGCTGGCAGGAGGAATGACAGGGCTTCTGCGCAGGACTGCTCTACCTTGAGGGTGAGGAGGTCGTCTGCTCGGGTGCGGCCGATGTTCAGGGCGGCTACGGGTAGGCCGGCCTTGGCGGCGGCCTGGACGAAGCGGTAGCCGGAATAGACCATCAGCGAGGAGCCGACCACGAGGACGGCATCTGCCTGTTGCAGGTGGGCGTGTACGGCATCGACGCGGGCGCGCGGGACGTTTTCGCCGAAGAACACCACGTCCGGCTTGAGGATGCCGCCGCAGGCGGGGCACGCGGGCACGTTGAAGGTGCTGAAATCCACGCCTTCAAGGTCGGCATCGCCATCCGGAGCCTGGGCGGCGTCGAGGCGATCCCAGCCGGGGTTGGCGGCCAGCAGCGCCTGCTGGAAAGCTTCGCGGTTGCTGCGGGTTTCGCAGCCCATGCAGCGCACCTGGTCCAGGCGGCCGTGCAGGTCGATCACGGCGGCACTGCCGGCGCGCTGGTGCAGGCAGTCCACGTTCTGGGTGAGCAGCACTTCAACCTTTCCACGCGCTTCCAGCGCGGCCAGTGCGGCGTGGGTGGCGTTGGGCTGGGCCTGCCCGAAGCGCGGCCAGCCGAGCAGGCTGCGCGCCCAGTAGCGCTGGCGGGTGGCCGCTTCGCCCATGAAATCCTGGTAGTTCACCGGTGGGGTGCGCTTCCACTGGCCGTCGGCATCGCGGTAATCGGGAATGCCCGAGTCGGTGCTGCAGCCGGCGCCGGTGAGGACGAACAGGCGGCGGGCGCGGTCGATGAAGTCAGCCAGTGGGGTAGACATGCCAGCTAGATGGGGGCGATTGGAGGGTTCGCAATCGCCCCTGCCCGTTCAGGGTCCGGCAATATCGGCCGGCAGCGCAGGCACGGCGGTGGGCTTGTGGTTCTCGTCCAGCGCGATCATCACGAAGTGGCCGCGGGTGCACAGCTTGCGCTCGCCGGTGTGCAGGTCTTCGGCGATGAGCTCTACTTCCACCTTCATCGAGCTGCGGCCCACTTCGACGATGCGGCCCACGGTTTCCACCATCTGGCCGATGCTGATCGGCAGCTTGAAGTCCACCTGGTCCGAGCGGGCGGTGACCACGGTGCGGCGCGAGTACCGCGCGGCGGCCAGGAACGCGGCCTTGTCCATCCACGCCAATGCCTGGCCACCGAACAGGGTGCCCATGTGGTTGGTGTGGTTGGGGAAGACGATTTCGGCCATGCGCACTTCAGTGGGCGGGACGACGTCAGGGGTGGCGGTCATGGCGGTGGGCCGTGCGATGGGGTCGACGAGGATGATACGGCAGCGCCCGCAAACAAAAAGCCCCGGCAGTGCCGGGGCTTTCTGGTACGCATGGTGCGCTTGGATCAGAACGACATGTCGAAGGACACTTCGCCCTGCACGCCCACCTGGTAGGCCGAGGGGCGGCGTTCGAAGAAGTTGGTCAGCTCCTGCACGTCCTGTAGTTCCATGAACGGCAGCGGGTTGCGCACGTTGTACTTCTTTTCCATGCCGAGGCGGTGGAAGTGGTTGTCGGCGCAGTGCTGCAGGTACTGGCGCATGTCGCGGGTGGAAATGCCGGCGACGCCGCCGGACAGCACATCTTCGGCGAACTGCACTTCGCATTCGATGGCTTCGGCCAGCATGTCGTAGACCTGCCGCTTCATCTCATCGTCGAACAGGTCCGGCTCTTCCTCGCGGATGACGTCCACGCATTCGAAGGCGAAGTCCATGTGCGCGCTTTCGTCGCGGAACACCCAGTTGGTGCCCGAGGCCAGGCCGTTGAGCAGGCCACGCGAACGGAAGTAGTACACGTAGGCGAACGCGGCGAAGAAGAACAGGCCTTCGATGCAGGCGGCGAAGCAGATCTGGTTGAGCAGGAACTGGCGACGCTGGTCGCGGGTTTCGATGCGGGTGAGGCCCTGGATGGAGTCGATCCACTTGAAGCAGAAGTCCGCCTTCTTCTTGATGGAGTCGATGTTCTCCACTGCCGAGAACGCCTTCGAGCGTTCTTCCGGGTCCGGCAGGTAGTTGTCCAGCAGGGTCAGGTAGAACTGCACGTGCAGCGCTTCTTCGTACAGCTGGCGCGACAGGTACATGCGTGCTTCGGGCGCGTTCAAGTGCTGGTACAGGTTCAGCACCAGGTTGTTGGACACGATCGAGTCGCCGGTGGCGAAGAAGGCAACCAGGCGGTGGATCAGGTGGCGCTCGCCCGGCGACATCTTGGTGTGCAGGTCGCTGATGTCGATCTGGAAGTTGATTTCTTCCACGGTCCAGGTGTTCTTGATCGCGTTGCGATACATGTCATAGAACTGCGGGTAGCGCATCGGGCGCAGGGTCAGTTCAAAACCGGGATCGAGCAGCATCTGCTTGCGGGTGTCGGCCATGGTGGGTCTTTCCTTCTGAGGTGTACCGACCAACGGTCGGTACCTACCGGGTGTGTGTGCCGACCAACGGTCGGCACACGCCGGGTGTATGTTCCGGCGATTGGGCCGGTGGAGCGGCCGGGCAGAGCCCGGCGCTGCGGTTGGTCGAGGCCGGCCAACGGCCGGCGCTACCGGGCGGTGGGCGCCCGCGGATTACTGGCAGGCTTCGCAGGCTTCCGGGTTTTCCAGCGAGCAGGCGATGGCTTCTTCCGGGCTGAACACCTTTTCCGGGGCAGCCGCTGCGGTGTGGCTGATGGTGGTCTTGGCGATCTTGGTGGCCGGACGCGAGCGCAGGTAATAGGTGGTCTTGATGCCCTGCTTCCAGGCGTACATGTACATGGAGGACATCGCGCCGATGTTCGGGCTTTCCATGAACAGGTTGAGCGAGGCGGACTGGTCGATGAACGCGCCACGGTCGGCGGCCATGTCGATCAGCGAACGCATCGGCAGTTCCCACGCGGTGCGGTAGATCTGGCGCAGGCTTTCCGGGATCTGGGCGATACCCTGGATGGAGCCTTCGGCCATCTTGATGGTGTCGCGCATTTCCGGAGTCCAGTGGCCGAGCTTCTTCAGCTCGTTCACCAGGTAGCGGTTCACCTGCAGGAAGTCGCCCGACAGCGTTTCGCGCTTGAACAGGTTGGACACCTGCGGCTCGACGCACTCATAGCAGCCGGCGATGGAGGCGATGGTCGCGGTCGGGGCAATGGCGATGATCAGCGAGTTGCGCAGGCCGTGTTCCTTGATGCGGGCACGCAGGGCGTCCCAGCGCGCGCCGTCTTCCGGCACCACGTTCCAGGCGTCGAACTGCAGTTCGCCGCTGGCCGCACGGGTGTCGTTGAACGACGGGTGCTTGCCACGTTCCTGGGCCAGTTCGACCGAGGTTTCCAGGGCGTGGAAGTAGATGGTCTCGGCAATCTTCTTCGACAGCGCGCGGGCTTCGGCGCTGTCGAACGGCAGGCGCTTGCGGAAGAACACGTCCTGCAGGCCCATGCAGCCCAGGCCGACCGGGCGCCAGCGCATGTTGGCGCGGCGGGCGGTTTCGATCGGGTAGAAGTTCAGGTCGATCACGCGGTCGAGCTGGCGCACGGCCAGGCGCACGGTTTCGGCCAGCTTTTCGTAGTTGAACTCGTTGTGCTCGTCGAAGTGGTTGCCCAGGTTGATCGAACCCAGGTTGCACACGGCGGTTTCATCGTTGGAGGTGACCTCCAGGATTTCGGTGCACAGGTTGGACAGGTGGATCACGTTGCCCGGACGCAGGGTCTGGTTGCTGGCGCGGTTGCACTTGTCCTTGAAGGTCATCCAGCCGTTGCCGGTTTCGGCCAGGGTACGCATCATCCGCGAGTACAGCTTGCGCGCGGAAATGGTGCGGTTGGCCTTGCCCTGTGCTTCGGCCTGCAGGTAGGCGGCCTCGAAGGCTTCACCGAACAGGTCGGTGAACTCGGGCACCACGCGCGGATCGAACAGCGACCATTCCTGGTCGGCTTCGACGCGCTTCATGAACAGGTCCGGCACCCAGTTGGCCAGGTTGAGGTTGTGCGCACGGCGCGATTCGTCGCCGGTGTTGTCACGCAGTTCGAGGAAGTCTTCGATGTCGGCGTGCCAGGTTTCCAGGTACACGCAGGCCGCGCCCTTGCGCTTGCCACCCTGGTTCACCGCAGCCACGGACGAGTCCATGGTCTTCAGCCACGGCACGATGCCGTTGGAGTGGCCGTTGGTGGACTTGATCAGCGAGCCGCGCGAACGCACGCGGGTATAGCTGACGCCGATGCCGCCGGAGAACTTGGAGAGCTGGGCGATGTCGCCGTACTTGGAGTAGATCGATTCCAGCGAATCCTGCGGCGAATCGAGCAGGAAGCACGAGGACAGCTGCTCGTGGGTGGTGCCGGAGTTGAACAGGGTCGGGCTGGACGGCAGGTAGTCCAGGTTGCCCATGCGCTTGTACAGGGCCAGGGTTTCCGGCACGTCTTCGCTCAGCGCGCTGGCGATGCGCAGGAAGAACTGCTGCGGGGTCTCGATCACCTTGCGGGTGTGCGGATGGCGCAGCAGGTAGCGGTCGTACAGGGTACGCAGGCCGAAGTAGTCGAAGTTCAGGTCGAGGCTGAGGTCGATGGCATCGTTGAGCTTGCGCGCGTTGGTCTGCACGAAGTTCAGCAGGCGGTCGTTGATCAGGCCCACTTCGTGGCCACGGCCCACCGACTGCGAGAAGGCGTGGATTTCCTGGCCCGACACTTCCTTGGCGATGTAGTTGGCCAGCAGGCGCGCGGCCAGGCGGCCGTACTCGGGCTCTTCACCGATCAGCAGGGCGGCGGTGCGGATGGACAGCTCGTCCAGTTCCTGGGTGGTGGCGCCGTTGTACAGGCCGGAAATGGTGCGGGTGGCCACGCGCATCGGGTCGACCGAATGCAGGCCTTCAGCCGAACGCTGCACCGCGCGCACGATCTTGTTCAGATCCACCAGTTCGGTCGTGCCGTTGCGCTTGGTCACGCTCATGGCGGTCGCGGTCGGCGGCGAAGTCAACAGGAATTCGCTTTCCTGGTCGGTGGCTGCGCTGGTTTCGGTGCTCACGGCGTTTTCCTCTTGGCGTGATTTGGGGTGGTGCAGGGTCGCCTGCGGGGCAGGCGTGGGGCCGATGCGCTCAGCGCTCAGGGTGGACTATCGGTGTCGCATGGGACGCGACCGGCGCACTGGCGCTGCGGACGATTCCCCTTGCGTCACCGGTCATCTCCCCCCGGAGACTGGTGCTACCAGCGCCGCACCATGTACGGCATGCGGTTGTCGGTGGGCGTTGGGCCCGTTGGACCCTTCGACTTGTGGTCGAAGAGACCGACGGCCACAAGATAGTGGGGGTGTAGGGGGCCGTCAACGCCAAATGTAGGGAATCAGGCCAATCCCTTGCGGCGCAAGGATCCGGTGTTGCGGGCGTCCGACGAACGGTCGCGACCCGTCGAAAGCGAGTGCGCAGTCAAGGGTTGGGGGCGACTTTTCGTGCGATGGAGGGGGTCGAAAAACGGAACAGTTGGGCGTCACGCGGGCGTAACAATTGCGCGCGGATCGGGCACCGCGCGGACACGCATGGCGTGTCCCTACGCCTTGTTCCGGCCCGTTGTTCCAGCTCGGGTGACGGCCGGTTGCCCCGGTTACGCCCGGTGGGGCGTGCCGAGGTATTCGGCGCTCTGCATTTCTATCAGGCGCGAGGCGGTGCGCTCGAAGGCGCCCTGCAGGCGGGTGCCGGTGTAGAGGGCTACCGGGGCGTCGGTGGCGGTGCAGACCAGGTTGACGTGGCGGTCGTACAGCTCGTCGATCAGGTTCACGAAGCGGCGCGCGGCATCCTCATTCATGCGATCGAAATGCGGGATGTCACCCAGCAGCACGGTGTTGAACTCGCGGGCGATCTCGATGTAATCCGAGGGGCCGCGCGGGCCTTCGCACAGGGCCTTGAAGTCGAACCAGACGATGCTCTTGCCCCGGGCGCGCACCGGGATCTTGCGTGCTTCGATCTCGATGTTGCCCGGCTTGGGCGGCTGGCCGCCGCTCAGCGCGGCCCAGCGGCTGGCCAGCCAGGCATCGCTGTGCTCGTCGCGCGGGGCCTGGTAGACCGGCGAATGGGTCAGCGCGCGCATCCGGTAGTCTTCGGTGCCCTCGGCGTACAGCTCCACGCAGTAGGTCTGCAGCAGGCCGATGGCAGGCAGGAAGCTGTCGCGCTGCAGCCCATTCAGGTACAGGTTCTCCACCGCCGTGTTGGAGGTGGTGACCAGGGTGACCCCTTCGGCGAACAGGCGTTCGAGCAGGCGCGCCAGCAGCATGGCATCGCCGATGTCGGTGACGAAGAACTCGTCCAGCACCAGTACGCGCAGCTTGGCGCGCCATTCCTGGGCGATCCGGGCCAGCGGGTCGCTCTGCCCCTGGTGTTCGCGCAGGCGCTCGTGGATGCCACGCATGAAGCGGTGGAAGTGGGTGCGGTACTTCTGTTCGATCGGCAGCCCGTCGTAGAACAGGTCCACCAGGAAGGTCTTGCCGCGCCCTACCCCGCCCCAGAAATACAGGCCCTTGACCGGGTCCGGCTTCTTCCAGAAGGCGGACAGGCGATCCAGCCAGCCGTCCTGGGCGCTGTCGACCAGCGCCAGGTGGATGCGGTCCAGCTCGGCCAGGGCGGCGTGCTGGGCCGGGTCGTTCTGCCATTCGCCCCGGGCCACGCCTTCGGCGTAGCGCTGCGACGGGGTCAGTGCGGTATCGCTCATGCGGTGGCGCTTTCCGGGTTCGGCAGCCAGCCCTTGACGCCGTGGAGCACCGCGCCGCGCAGGTCGATCAGCTTGCGGTGGAAGAAGTGGCTGGTTTCGGGCATGCGCACCAGTTCGTGCGGGGCGCCCAGCTGGTCCAGCCAGTCATAGACCGCCTGCGGGTCGACGATTTCGTCGGCCTCGCCCTGGATGACCAGCCAGTTGGCCGGCGGCTGCACGCCGTCGAAGTCCCAGCGCCCGGCGGGCGGGGCGATCGAGACCAGCACCTGCGGCTGCAGCTCGGCGGCCGCGCGCAGGGAGACGAAGGCGCCGAAGCTGAAGCCGGCCAGCCACAGGGTGGCGTCGGGGCGCTGCTGGCGCACCCAGGCCACCACGGCCTTGAGGTCGTCCTGCTCGCCCACGCCATGGTCGAATTCGCCCGCCGAGGTGCCGACGCTGCGGAAGTTGAAGCGCACGGTGGCAATGCCCAGCTCGCGCAGGGTGGTGCCGACCATGGTCACCACCTTGTTGTGCATGCTGCCGCCTTCGGTGGACAGCGGGTGGCAGATGACCGCCACCACCGGCTGCGCGGGCACGTCGGCCTTGGGCGGGTCGACCATCACGTCCAGCGCGCCAACCGGGCCGGCCAGCTGCAGGGTGGTGCTTTCATTGGGGAAAGGGGGATTGTGCATGGCGTCATAATACCGCTCCCCCGCGGGCTGCACTGCCGCGCCTGCCTGGAACCCCATGTTCTATCTGCTTTTCAGCGTGGTCTGCAGCGTGTTGGTGTCGGTGCTGCTGAAGCTGGCCGCACGCCGCCAGCTGGATGTCGCCCAGATGGTGACCTGGAATTACCTGGTGGCCGCCGGGCTTACGGCGGGGGTGCTGCAGCCGCCGCTGGAGGCGCTGCAGTCGACCCATGCGCCGTGGCCGGCGCTGCTGGTGCTGGCGGTGGTGCTGCCTTCGCTGTTCCTGGTGCTGGGCCGCACGGTGGCGGTGGCCGGGATCGTGCGAACGGATGTGGCGCAGCGGTTGTCACTGTTGCTGTCGTTGTTGGCTGCGTTTGTGTTCTTTGGGCAGACGGCGACCGCGCTCAAGCTGCTTGGACTGGGGCTGGGGCTGGTGGCGATGCTGGGCATCAGCCTGCGCCCGCGTGGGCCGGCGGTGGCCGGTGAGGCGGGCAGCTGGCGCTGGCTGCTGGCGGTGTGGGTGGGGTTTGCGCTGGTGGATGTGCTGCTGAAGCAGGTGGCGCTGTCGGGGACGCCGTCGATGGCGGCGCTGCTGGCGTGTTTCAGCATTGCCTTTGTGTTGATGCTGGGTCTGCAGCTGTGGCGGCACTTCAGTGGGCGCAGCCGGTTGCGCGCGCGCAACGTGGGTGCGGGGGCGCTGTTGGGGCTGCTCAATGGCGGCAACATCCTGTTTTACGTGCACGCCCACCAGGCGATGCCGGACAGCCCTGCCACGGTGTTTGCCGGGATGAATATCGGCGTGGTGGTGTTGGGGGCGCTGGTGGGGGTGTTGGCGTTCGGCGAGCCGACCACGCGGTGGAACCGCGCGGGGTTGGTGTTGGCGGTGGTGGCGATTGGGTTTATCGCGTGGGGGTGAGACCGCGCGCAGTGCCGACCAACGGTCGGCACCTACCGGTTCGATATCCGTTCGTTTCCGGTTCGATATCCGCGTGTATTCGGGGCGTTACCGGTCGAAACCGAGGATCAACGGGTCGTGGTCGGAACTGCGCCACGGGCCGGCTTCGTTGCGGTCGCGGTAGCCGACGTCGTCGGCTTCGTCGGCATTGATGTGCCATTCGGCCGCGCCGCGCAGGCGCTTGGCCATGCCCGGGCTGAGCAGGGCGTGGTCGAGGCGGCCGGTCATGCCGTTGTAGACGTAGCTGTAGGGGCGCTCGACCTTGGCCACGGCGAAGGCGTCGCGCCAGCCGGCGTCGTGCAGGGTGCGGATCGGGGCTTCCATCGCGTAGGCGTTGAAGTCGCCCAGCAGGATCGCGTCGGTGGTGCCGGCGCCGGTCGGGTCGGTCCCCAGCCACTGGTTGAGCAGGCGCGCCGATTCCACGCGGGTGGCGTTCCAGCAGGCCTGGCCGTCGTTCTGGTCGGCATCGGCGCCGGCCGCTTCCGAGCAGCCCTTGGACTTGAAGTGGTTGGCCACCACCACGAACGGCGCGCCCTTGCCGGCGCGGAACGCCTGGGCCAGCGGTACGCGGCTGTGCGGGCCGAACGGGGCGGTGTCCAGCACGACGGGGGCGCCCACCGGGGTCACCCGCGAGCTGCGGTAGATGATGCCCACGCGGATGGGGTTCTCGCCCGGGCCCTTGCCGGCGTCGATGAAGGCCCAGTCCGCACCCTTGCCGCGGTTGGCATTGAGCGCGGCGACCAGTTCGGCAATCGCCGACTGCGGGCCGTAGCCGTCGTTTTCCAGTTCCATCAGCGCGGCCACGTCGGCGCCGAGCGCGTTGACGGTGGCCACCAGCTTGGCGGTCTGGGCCTGGTGTTCGGCCAGGGTGCGGGCGCCGCGCAGGGTCGGGTAACCGCCGCCCTGGCCGTCGCCGTTGAAGAAGTTTTCCAGGTTGAAGGCGGCCACCTTGAGCGCGCCGGGCACCACCGGGACGGCCGGGCGGTTCAGTGCCGGCAGCGTCAGCGGGGTGGTGACCTGCAGGCGGGGGGTGCCCTTGGCGTCCACGTGGACGATGCCTTCGACGTTGCGCAGCACGGTGCCGGTGCGCAGGGTGGCAGCGGCGGGCAGGTAGGCCACCGGACCCGGGTCGCGCGCGGTGCTGCCGTCATCGAGCAGCAGGCGGCGGCGCTGGTTATCGGCGATTACCTTGGCGTGGGCATCGGTGCCGGGGGCGGCCACTTCGCTGGGCTGCCAGAGGCGGCCGTCGAAGGCGACGGTGAGTTCGCCGAAACGGGCCAGGCCGTCGGTGCCGGCCAGGGTCAGCGGGGCGGCGATGCGCACGTGCTGGCCGTCGAGGGTGCGCCAGTCGGCAGGTGCGGCGGTGAGGGTGACGGTGGCGGAGGTCGCCGGGGTCGATGCGGTCGGGCGTGGCTGCGGCTGGGCCTGGGCGAAGGCGGTGGCGGGCAGCAGCAGCGACAGGGCAAGAGCGAGGGTGCGACGGCGCATCGACGGCGATTCCGGAAACGGGTGCACAGGGTAACCGTGAAACATGAAAGTCGGCTTTGCCGGAGAGGCTGGATGCGCGGACCGGGCGGGACGGTTGGACCCGGCGGGTAGAGCCGACCGGTAGAGCCGACTGTTAGTCGGCTTGGCTCCGGAGCACGGGAGGTTGCAGGGTCCGCGCGAACGGCAGCCGACTGACAGTCGGCTCTACCTGCAGCCGACTAACAGTCGGCTCTACCCTCAGCCGACTAACAGTCGGCTCTACCTGTCGGCTTTGCCGTTCGTGATGTGCGCGGGTTATTTCAGGTTTGCCAGCATCCAATCGACGGTGGCGTGGATCTGCTCTTCGCTCAGGCCGGGGTTGCCGCCCTTGGGCGGCATGATCCCGCCATCCGGGCCGGTGTAGCCCTCGATGGCGTGCTTGTAGAGGGTGTCCTTGCCCTGGGCCAGGCGTGCATCCCAATGGGCGTGGTCCAGGGTCGGTGCCTGGCCGACGCCGGTGGTGTGGCAGGCGGTGCACAGGTTGTCGAAGATCACCTTGCCGTCGGTGGTGCCGCCGTAAGCCACCTGCGAGGCGGCCTTGGCCATGGCCGCCGCCTTGGCGGCGGCCTGGTCGGCGGCACCGGTGGCGCCGGCATAGACCGCACCGGCCGGGGCAATACGCAGTTCGGTGCGCTTGGCGGCCTGGGGCGAGACTTCAGGGGGAATGCGGGTGTGCAGGTACGCGGCGAACAGGATCAATCCGAGCGTGATGGCCATCAATAAGGCAATGACCATGGAAAAGCGTTTCAGGAACTCGAGGTCGTAATTCCGCACTCTCTGTTACCCCTGGCTGGTAGTCGTTGGACCACGGCTTGTCGGCCGAGTATGACCAGCGTCGGCGGCGCTCTGCAAGCCGCCTCCCACTACCGCAATGCAGCATCAGACCTGGGAGGCGCCTGCAGCACGCAGGCAGAAAACGCAGATGGATTCGACCAGCGCGGTCTGGTCGCCGTGCGCATCGCGGCTGGGCGCGGTGGGGCCGACCAGCGCTTCGGTGAACGCACCGACGATGCAGGCGGCCGCCACGTCGGTGTCCTGCGCAGGGAAACTGCCGGCTTCAACGCCATCGGCCACGATGCGGCGGAACACGTCACCGAACAGGCGGCGGCAGCGGATGCGCTCGGCTTCCACTTCCGGATCCACCGGTTCGGCGATGAAGGCATAGGCCAGCCCGGGGCCGGCCAGCGCGCGGCGCACGAAGGCGGTGATCGCCCGGCGCAGGCGCTCGGGCGCGGGCAGCGGTTCGGCGGCGATGGCCTCGAAGATGCGCAGTTCATGCTCGACCGCGTCGGTCAGCACCTCCACGAACAGCTCGGCCTTGGACGGGAAGTGCCGGTAGATCAGCCCGGTGGATACCCCCGCTTCGGCCGCCACGGCGGTGACCGGGGCATTCCGGTAGCCGCCGGCCGCCACCAGGCGCCGGGTGGCCAGCAGGATCCGCTCGCGGGCCCCGGCCAGGCGTTCTTCCATCAAAGCTGAGCGTTTATAGGCCATTTGCTGATTCTATGTTCAATTTTTGAATTTGTGTTCACTTTTACCCCCGGGAGGACTAGGCTGGGAGCATTCGACCCCTTCCAGCCGTTGCGGAGCCGCCTCATGCACGTCCCCACCATGAACTTCGACCTCGGCGAAGAGATCGACATGCTCCGCCAGAGCGTGGCCCATTTTGCCTCGGCCGAGATCGCGCCGCTGGCGGCCAAGGCCGATGAGGAAAACCTGTTCCCGCACCCGCTGTGGCGCAAGCTCGGCGAGCAGGGCCTGCTCGGCCTGACCGTGGAAGAAGAATACGGCGGCAGCGGCATGGGCTACTTGGCCCACGTGGTGGCGATGGAAGAGATTTCGCGCGCCTCCGGCGGCATCGGCCTGTCCTACGGCGCGCATTCGAACCTGTGCGTGAACCAGCTGCGCAAGAACGGTACCGAGGAGCAGAAGCAGCGCTTCCTGCCCGGCCTGTGCAGCGGCGAGAAGGTCGGCGCGCTGGCCATGAGCGAACCGGGCGCCGGTTCGGACGTGGTGTCGATGAAGCTGCGCGCGGACAAGCGCGGCGACCACTACGTGCTCAACGGCAACAAGATGTGGATCACCAACGGCCCGGATGCCGACGTGCTGGTGGTGTACGCCAAGACCGACGTGGAAGCCGGCGCCAAGGGCATCACCGCCTTCCTGGTCGAAAAGGGCATGAAGGGCTTCTCCACCGCGCAGAAGCTGGACAAGCTGGGCATGCGCGGCTCCAACACCTGCGAGCTGGTGTTCGAGGATTGCGAAGTGCCCGAAGCGAACGTGCTGGGCGCGGTCGGTGGCGGCGTGAACGTGCTGATGTCCGGGCTGGATTTCGAGCGCGTGGTGCTGTCCGGCGGCCCGCTGGGCCTGATGTCGGCCGCGATGGACGTGGTGATGCCGTACGTGCATGAGCGCAAGCAGTTCGGCCAGGCGATCGGTACGTTCCAGCTGATGCAGGCCAAGCTGGCCGACATGTACGTGGGCCTCAACGCCTGCCGCGCGTATGTGTATGCGGTGGCGCGCGCCTGCGACCTGGGCCGCACCACCCGCCAGGATGCGGCCGGTGCGATCCTGTATTCGGCCGAGAAGGCCACCTGGCTGACCGGCCAGGCGATCCAGATCCTGGGCGGCAACGGCTACATCAACGAATACCCGACCGGGCGTTTGTGGCGCGATGCCAAGCTGTATGAAATCGGCGCGGGCACCTCGGAAATCCGCCGCATGCTGATCGGCCGCGAACTGTTCCAGCGCACCAAGTAAGGACGAAGCCATGACGGTACTGAGCACCCAGCTGCAACCGGGCAGCGAGAGCTTCGAGGCCAACCGCACTGCGTTGCAGGCGGTGGTCGACGACCTGCGCGCCACCCTGGCGCAGACCGCGCTGGGCGGCACGGAAGCGGCGCGGCAGAAACACACCGCGCGCGGCAAGCTGCTGGTGCGCGACCGCATCGATGCCCTGCTCGACCCGGGCAGCGCGTTCCTGGAAATCGCACCGCTGGCCGCGCACGGCATGTATGGCGACAGCATCGCCAGCGCAGGCGTGGTGGCCGGCATTGGCCGCGTGTCCGGCGTGGAGTGCGTGATCGTGGCCAACGATGCCACGGTCAAGGGCGGCACCTATTACCCGATGACGGTGAAGAAGCACCTGCGCGCGCAGGAAGTGGCCGAACAGAACCGGCTGCCGTGCATCTACCTGGTGGATTCCGGTGGCGCGTTCCTGCCGCTGCAGGACGAGGTGTTCCCGGACCGCGACCATTTCGGCCGGATCTTCTACAACCAGGCCAACCTGTCGGCGCAGGGCATTCCGCAGATCGCCTGCGTGATGGGCTCGTGCACCGCCGGCGGCGCCTACGTGCCGGCGATGAGCGATGAAACGGTGATCGTGCGCGAGCAGGGCACCATCTTCCTGGGCGGCCCGCCGCTGGTGAAGGCCGCCACCGGTGAAGTGGTCACCGCCGAGGAACTGGGCGGTGCCGATGTGCACACGCGCATTTCCGGGGTGGCCGACCACATGGCCGACAACGACCTGCAGGCACTGGCGCGGGTGCGCGCGATCATCGCCCAGCTCAACTGGCGCAAGCCCGAGCCGGCACTGGCGGTGCAGGCCCCGGTGGAACCGCGCTACCCGGCGCAGGAACTGTACGGGGTGATCCCGGCCGACACGCGCAAGCCCTACGACGTGCGCGAGGTGATCATGCGCGTGGTGGACGATTCGCGCTTCGACGAATTCAAGCCGCGTTACGGCAACACGCTGGTGACAGGCTTTGCGCACCTGCACGGTTACCCGGTGGGGATCATCGCCAACAACGGCATCCTGTTCTCCGAATCGGCGCTCAAGGGCGCGCACTTCATCGAGCTGTGCACCCAGCGCGGCATTCCGCTGGTGTTCCTGCAGAACATCACCGGCTTCATGGTGGGCCGCAAGTACGAACACGGCGGCATCGCCAAGGACGGAGCCAAGCTGGTGATGGCGGTGGCCTGCGCCAAGGTGCCCAAGTTCACGGTGGTGATCGGCGGTTCGTTCGGCGCCGGCAACTACGGCATGTGCGGCCGCGCCTACTCGCCCAACTTCCTGTGGATGTGGCCGAACGCGCGCATCGGCGTGATGGGCGGCGAGCAGGCGGCCAGCGTACTGGCCACGGTGAAGCGTGATGGCATTGAAGCCAAGGGCGGGCAGTGGTCGGCGCAGGACGAAGACACCTTCAAGACGCCAATCCGCGACCAGTTCGAGCAGCAGGGCCACCCCTACTACGCCAGCGCGCGGTTGTGGGATGACGGCGTGATCGACCCGGCCGACACCCGCCGCGTACTGGGCCTGGCCCTGTCGGCCAGCCTCAACGCCCCGGCCCGCAAGACCGATTTCGGCGTGTTCCGGATGTGATCCGGCCCCCTGGCATGCGCAACGAGACTTCCATGTTCACCAAGATCCTGATCGCCAACCGTGGCGAAATCGCCTGCCGCGTCATCGCCACCTGCCAGCGCCTGGGCATTGCCACGGTGGCGGTGTACTCCGACGCCGACCGCGACGCACGCCATGTGCGCCTTGCCGACGAGGCCGTGGGCATCGGCCCGGCACCGGCGCGCGAAAGCTACCTGCGCGCCGACGCCATCCTGGACGCGGCACGCCGCACCGGCGCGCAGGCGATCCACCCCGGTTACGGCTTCCTGTCGGAAAACGCGGACTTCGCCCAGGCCTGCGCCGAGGCGGGCATCGTGTTCATCGGCCCGTCTGCGGCGGCGATCCGTGCGATGGGCGACAAGAGCGCGGCCAAGGCGCTGATGGCGCAGGCCGGCGTGCCGCTGACCCCGGGCTACCACGGCGACGCCCAGGAACCGGCATTCCTGCGCGAACAGGCCGACGGCATCGGCTACCCGGTGCTGATCAAGGCCAGCGCCGGCGGCGGTGGCAAGGGTATGCGCAAGGTGGACGACAGCGCGGCCTTCACCGAGGCGCTGGCCAGCTGCCAGCGCGAGGCGCAGTCCGCCTTCGGCAACGCGCACGTGCTGGTGGAAAAGTACGTGGAGCGCCCCCGCCATATCGAGATCCAGGTGTTCGGCGACAGCCACGGCAACGTGGTGTATCTGTTCGAGCGCGACTGCTCGGTGCAGCGCCGCCACCAGAAGGTGCTGGAAGAAGCACCTGCGCCGGGCATGACGCCCGAGCGCCGCGCCGCCATGGGCAAGGCCGCGGTGGATGCCGCGCGCGCGGTGAACTACGTGGGCGCCGGCACGGTGGAGTTTATCGCCGGGCCCGACGGCGATTTCTATTTCATGGAAATGAACACCCGCCTGCAGGTGGAACACCCGGTGACCGAGTGCATCACCGGGACCGATCTGGTGGAGTGGCAGCTGCGCGTGGCCAGCGGCGCCCCGCTGCCGCTGCAGCAGGAACAGCTGCAGATCAACGGCCATGCACTGGAAGCGCGGCTGTACGCCGAAGATGCAGACAAGGGCTTCCTGCCTTCCACCGGCACCCTGCGCCACCTGCGCCTGCCGTCCGGCAGCGCGCACGTGCGCGTGGATGCGGGTGTGGAACAGGGCGATGCGATCACCCCGTTCTACGACCCCATGATCGCCAAGCTGATCGTGTGGGATGTGGACCGCGATGCGGCGCTGCGCCGCATGCAGCAGGCGCTGGCCGAGTGCGAAGTGGTAGGCGTGACCACCAACGCCGCGTTCCTGCGCCGGCTGGTGATGACCGATTCGTTCGCCAACGCGAGGCTGGATACCGCGTTGATCGAACGCGAGCAGGCCGCACTGGCGCCACATCAGGGCGATACCGACCCTGCCCTGTGGGCGCTGGCAGCCGTAGCTGCGATGGCGACGGACGCAGCGGCGCCTGTGGATGCGCGCGACCCGCACTCGCCGTGGCAGGCGCGCGATGGGTGGCGGCTGGGACAGCGTGCGGCGCGGCGCCTGACCCTGGAGCATCGTGGCCACCAGCAGGTGCTGGCCGTTGAAGGCCATGGCGAGGCGTGGTCGATCGAGGTGGGCGGCACCACGGTATCGGCGCAGGGCCGGATGGTGGGCGAGCGGCTGGCGCTGCAGGTGGGAGAGCGCCTGCACCGCGCCCGCGTGGTACGCGATGGCAGCGAGCTGTACCTGTTCGGCAGCGACGGCGTGCAGCGCTTCACCCTGCATGATCCGGTCAGCGAAGCCGACCACGCGGTAACGGATGCCGGCAGCCTGGTCGCACCGATGCCGGGCCGCATCGTGGCCACGCTGCTGGCACCGGGCACGCAGGTGGTGCGCGGTACACCGTTGCTGGTGCTGGAAGCGATGAAGATGGAGCACACCCTGCAGGCCCCGGCCGATGGCACGGTGCAGGGGTATCGGGTCAAGGCGGGTGACCAGGTGGCCGATGGCGCGGTGCTGGTGGATTTCGAAGCCACCACTGGACATGGTGGTTGATGGCCGAAGACCCCTGGCGCCATGGGTGGCTTAGCCCCACGCGGGATGTATGATCCATCCGGGGCTCCTCTTATCATCGCCCGACCGGCCCGGGAGGCCCATACACTGGCTGGCCAGCATTTTCCGCTCGGGAGTGGCGCGATTTGTCGCCTCGACCGGCGATGGCAGCTGACGCTTTCCAACTCAGGGACCTTCCAATGACTTCGACAAGTGCACCCCTACCTGCGGACACTGTGCAGCGTCTTCTTGATCTTCTGACAAGCGACGATCAGTTCCGCGCCAGTTTCTCTGCCAACCCTTCGCACGCACTAGCGACGCTCGGCGTTGACACAGACCTGACCCGGAACTGCTGCGACCCGATCGCCAACCTTGGTTCGAAGGAAGAATTCCAGGAGATGCGCGAGACCCTCGCCAAGCAGCTCCAAGTCAAATCGCCGTTCCGCGTTGTGTTCTGCTTCGAGGCTGGCGGCCCTGTACCTCAGCTTGGAATCCGACCGCTGCCATCGAACTTGCAGTACTCTGCGTCACCTGCCAACAACCGGTGACGAGCGAGCGTGCACTAACGAACCTCTCAACCTGCTGACAAAGGGTGGTGGGTTTCGCATTCTGCTCGCCGATGCGCGCAAGCAAGGACTGGTTCAAACGTTCAAAGCAGCCGGCGAACTCAGTTCCGCCGGCTGCATTTTTTCTCGAGCCGGGTAGAAACGGCGCAGTGCACACAACCGAGCCATGATGGGTTCCAGGCAAGCATCATGGTATCTACGCCGTGCTATCCCCAGACCAGGCGATTCGGATCGAATTCGGCGGTGCCGAGGGTTTCACCCCGCCATCCCACGCCAACAATCGCCACGGGGCTCTGGGTGATACCGTCCAGGCCCAAGGCGACTTCGGTATCGCCTTCATTGATGGCGGCCGTGACGAATGCGGCCATGCCACGTTCGGTGGCCGCCATGTACAGGGCCTGGGAGATGTGCCCCACGTCCAGCAGCAACGCGCGGTATGCTTTGGCGTGATTGCGGTACTTCCAGTAGGTACGCGCGTAGCGCGGCACCAGCACCAGGTGCGCGGCCGCGTCTGCAAACCAGTCCTGCCCTGAGAGCATGGCGTTTGCAACCTCCTGCAGCGGACGGTCGCAATGGCGCGGCAGCGCGACCAGTGCATGCTGCACCGGGTGGTAGTGGTACAGCCCCGGCTGGAGGTCGTCCACGCGCTGCACCAGCAGGTAGGTCTCGGTGGCATGCAGGCCGCCGCCGGAGGGCACGTTCTTTTTCAGGAACTCGGTATCTGCTTCCACCTGCACCACGGCCTGTGCCTTGACTGTCCGCTGCAGGAGCTGCGCAAGAAGCTCTCGGCTGATGCTCCGCTGTCCGTCGAAGTTTCGGCAGGTTGTCCTGCGCTCGAGTAACTGATCGTAGTCGGTACGGCCTACCGGCGGCAGTGGTTCGTAGTGCCCGGGCCGTGGCTCCACGGCCGGCGGCGGCGCACCCAACTGCGAGCGCAGCCCGCTGGCGGTGGTGAGGTTATTGGCGTGCATCTCGGCTGCGCTGTCTACCCCTTCCCAACGGCCATGGCGGTGCGCCAAGGCGGATAGTGGCCACCAGTGGCTGTCTCGGAGGGCTTCGTCTCGCAGGCGATGAAGTGAATATGACTCGTCGTCCGAGATCAGCAGGCCTGCATCGAGCAGGGGTTGCCATACCTGCTGACTGTCCTCGAGGCTGGATGCATGCTGCCAATGCCGTGGACTCAAGCCGCCCAGCAGCTCGCGCTGCGCCACGCTGACCGCCACGGGCTGGTCGAGGTGCGCGGCAATGGCGAACCAGGCACTGCGGGTAGCAAGCTCCGCCCGGCCCTGCAGAATCGCCTGCAGGTCGAACTGGACCTCTTCCCGGGGCTCAAACATCACGATGGTGCAGCGGCGCAGTTTCATGTGGACGGTCCGTACGCGTATTTGGCCATTCTAAGGGAGGAAACTGGACAGCACGGCCTGCGTGTCCTGTAATCGGCGGGTTTTACGTGTTGCCTCACAGCCCGCAACCCTGCGCTACCCGGCTACACAGGGCGTGGCTCTACATTCCGGGTCAAACCGGCCGATAACCTTGTCTCCACCCTTGGACCGACCGCAATGAGCGAAGAAAACTCCGGTAAGAGCAAGATTGCACCTGAAGCCGCTGCACGACTGGTCAGCAAGCTGATCGACGATTCCGCTTTCCGCGAACGTTTCCAGACCGACGCACGCAAGGCCTTGGCCGAGATCGGCTACGACGTGGACGCGCAGCCGGACTGCTGCGATATCCAGAAGTTGGCGTCGGTGGAGGAATTGCGGGCCGTGCAGGCGCAGCTCGAGAAGCATCTGAGCACCTCCTACACCGCCATGCATGTGATCTTCTGCTTTGAAGCTGGCAAGGTCGGCGACGCACTCAAGTAAGACAGTCGGCCTGTGCCCGCGTTACTGCGGGCGCAGGCTGGCGTCGGCCAACGTGTCGTGAACGTTGAGCGGCTGCATCAATTGCATGACTGCGACTTCCGCAAAGCCGCGGCCGCGATGATCAAACAGCCATTCGTTCTGCTCTTGGAATTCCACCACGTTGCCAAGTTCGCGCTGCACCTGGCGCAGGGCCACACGCGCCTGCACCGGCTCGGTGCCGTCCATCAACGGTAGCAAGAGCGCTTCTGCTTTCGCAGGTTGGCCTTCGCCCAGTTGTTGCATGGCCAGCACCAGGGTGCGCCACTTGGTGATGACCGGACTCTTTTGTTCCACAAACAGCGGCGCGTACTCACGCAGCAAGCGGTTTGCCAAGGTCTGGTCGCCTTGGCGTTGGGCCAGGTATATCAGGCTGAGCAGCCGGCTGACCCGGTCCGGCAGGTTCGGGTCACGGGTGTTAGCCAGCAACGGAGCCAGATGAGTGGCGATCTGGGCCAGCGCCGTGGAATTGCGGCGATCGCAGGCCGCATCCACCACTGCATGCATCAGCTGCACGTGGATGCGGAAGTCCACCGATTCAGCCGGCTCGGCCTCGCTGGCCATCGCATCTGCCATTCCGGTGCAGTCGTCCTGATCTGCCGCCAGCAACATTCGCGCGCGCTGGTTCATGATGGCCTGCACCTCGTCGCGGCCCTTGGGCAACATGGCCAGCAGTGCGTGGGCATCCTTGTAGCGCCGCAGCGCGATGAGAGCGTCCACCCGTGCATCGCTGGCATTGCGCCCCGTCATCTGCTCGGATACCTGGAAGCTGCGCATCGCTTCGTCATAGCGATTGGTGCCCAGCTGGATCCAGCCCAAGTGCTGCATTGGATATGCACGCATCGGGTCTTGCGGCACCGCCGCCGCACGGGCATATCGCTCAGCCTCTTCGAACCGATTGTCCATAACCAGATACCAGGATGTGTTCGCGAGTCCAGCAAAGGAATCCGGATACACATCGGCCAGCACCCGCCAGTCTTCCAGCGGCCACGCGTCGGGTCGCATCTCGGTGGCCCATGCCTTCAGGTAAAGCCGCTCGCGGTGGGGAAGGCGGTCGTACAAAGACTGGGCGCGTTCCAGATGTGGCAGCGCTTCGGTTCGCCGGTCCAGGCGTACCAGCAGCTTGGCCAGTCCTACATGCGCCATGGCGAAATCCGGGTCTGCATCGAGCGCTGCTTCGTACAACTTTGCTGCTTCGGAAAAGCGGCGGCGTCCCAGGGCGTTCTCGGCCAGCGCGAAGGATTTAAGAGCCTGCAGATTGCCGGTGGATGCCTGCGGAAGAGGCACCGATTCCTGCACCGATGCAACGGTTTCGCCCAGGCCAGCGCGCAATCGACCAATCACGTCGTCTACCGCTTCGATAACGCTTTCAGGCCCCTTGGCCTCCGCCCGGTAGGTTCGTACCAGTTTGTCGGTGGTCGGATCCATCAGGTCCACTGCGACGACATAACGTCCGTTGGACACGTTGATACTGGGGGCCAAGACCATGCGCGCCCCCTCCCGCGAGGCAATGTCGCCGGCCAGTTGGCGGTCAAGCCCACGTTCGGCCGGCACCCGCAGAAGCTCGCGCGACTCCTGCACCTTCGCCGCCGACAGCACGTTGACGTAGCGTGACTGCTCGAGGCTCAGCAACAATGCCCGTTGCAGGCTGCTGTCGAACAGCGGCTCGCCGCTGATGTTGTCTACGTCTGCCACCACTACCCAGTCGCGCTCTGCGAAGGCGATGGCAGGCTCGGGACGCAGCAGCATCCAGCCTCCGACGCCCAACATCGCCATCACTGCAATTTCTGCCGCCAATGCAGCCGGGCGACGCCAGATCGGCAGCTTGCGCTGTGCCTTGGCGTTGGCTTTGGGCATGCGCATCGGTCCGAAGCCGGGCTCACCCACCTCGAACACCTGCTGCACGGTTGAAATGCCTTTGAACAACCACGGGCCGTGCGAGCGCCATTGCAGTTTTTCCGCTCGTTCTCCCAACTCGCTGCTGGCGCGACGAGTCAACGATTCGGCTACCGACGACAGCAGGATCTGCCCGGGCAGGGCCAGCGCCATCAGGCGCGCAGCCATCGGCTTTGCCAAACCTTCCACTTCCACTGGTTTGGCACCTGCCTGGACAGCTTCAGGCGTGTTGTCCCAGATCAACACTTCGCCCACGTGTAGTCCGGCACGGGCGCGCAGTGGCAGGTTGCACTGCTCGCCCAGCTTCTGCAGTTCGCGGCGATAGTCCAGCGCGAACCCCAACCCGTCGATCGCCCGGTCGAATAGCAGGAACAGACCATCGGAGCGGTCGATCTGGCGTCCATTCCATTGCTGCTGCAGCGCCAGCACCAAACGGTCGTGCTGCTGGAAGACCTCGGCTGCGGCGCTGTCGCCTATGCGTTCAACCAGGATCAGCGAATCGCACAGATCGGTAAACAGCAGCGCGCGCAACTGTGGGGACTGGGTCGACGTTCCGTTGTCGCCGTTCATTCGAATACCCCGTCAGGGCGTGGCGGTCGCGGCACGCGACCAGTGCAACCGGTTGCCGCCCAGGCGCTTGGCCTGGTACAGCGCATTGTCGGCGCGGGCGTACCAATCGCTCCAGTCACTGTCCGGTTCCAGCAGGCTCACGCCGATGCTGACCGGGCAGACATGCGGCTGGCCGCCCGGCCGGCCCATCAGGCCGTGCACGGCACTAAGGATGAACTGGGCCGCGTGCTGGAGGGTATCGGGATCCGCTTGGCGCAACAGCAGGCAGAACTCATCCCCGCCCAACCGGCAGGCACGATCCTGTTCGGTGGCTACCGAACGCAGGATGTTGGCCACGCTCTGCAGCACGCGGTCGCCGGCCTGGTGGCCGTACTCATCGTTGACCTGCTTGAAGTGGTCGCAGTCGATCAGCAGCAGGCCCTGCGGCGCGCCGTTGTCGTGGTTGCGGCATTCCTGCAGGTACAGCGCCAGGCCGCGGCGGTTGTGCAGGCCGGTCAACTCGTCGGTACGCACCAGCTCGCGGGTGTGGGTGAGCTGGTGGGTGGTGACGTACAGGTTGTCCAGCGCGGTTTCGAGGTCGTGGTTGCGCCGGCGCAGCTGCCGGATCAGCACCTGTTCGTTGCTCACCACGCGCATGATCGTGCGGCGCAGGAAGTAGGCAACCAAGCCCGGGTCGCGGTCGACCAGGCGCTGGAAATCGGTGTGGTCCAGTTCCAGCACCAGCGAATCGGTGGTGGCGCGCGCGTCGGCGCTGCGCGGGTGGTCGCCGATCAGCAGGCCCAGTTCGCCGAAGAACTCATGCTGGCCCAGCGTCTTGACCACCAGGTCTTCGCCGAAATCCAGCTCGATGGCACCGGTGACGATGACATACATGGTGCTGCCGGCCTGGTTGCGCAGGAACAGGTGCTCGCCGGTGCGCAGCGCGCGATGCTGGCCGAATTCGGCAAACAGGGCGAATTCTCCGGCGCTCAGGACAGCGTGCACGATCTCAGCCATCGCGGTCTGCGCGATGTCTGACGCTCGTTCGCACACATTCGTCGCAAGCTTGCCGGTCATTCCCGTACACCCGCTTCCCAGCGTTCCCCGGTGAGCGAATGAGGATAGCACCCCTTAAAAGTGTGCGCCTCATCCCATTTCCATGCCCCGGCGCCCGGATTTCTCCGGCGCTCCGGCCCAGTCTTCCCCAACGCAGCGACCGGGTTGAACCGGCCATCCCCTACCGCATGGAGCCTTTTGCGGACCGTAGCATCTGGCGGGGGCATATAAAAGAAGGGCCACCCCTACAGGGGCGGCCTTCTTCGGGGTGGGTTCCCGGGGATCCGGCCAACGGCCGGGGTTACCCGGGTGGCGCGGCCACCCGGCGGCGGCCGCAGCCGCCGATTCCAGGCGTCAGGCCGCCCGGAATTGTTCCTCTTCGGTGGAGCCGGCCAGGGCGGTGGTGGAGGACTGGCCCTGCTGGATGGCCTGGGTGACGGCGTCGAAGTAGCCGGTGCCGACCTCGCGCTGGTGCTTGACGGCGGTGAAGCCCCGGTCGGCGGCGGCGAATTCGGCTTCCTGCAGTTCCACGAAGGCGCTCATCTGGCGGCGGGCGTAGCCGTGGGCCAGGTTGAACATGGAGTAGTTCAGGGCGTGGAAGCCGGCCAGGGTGATGAACTGGAACTTGTACCCGTAGCTGGCGATTTCTTTCTGGAACGTCGCAATGGTGGCGTCGTCCAGGTTCTTCTTCCAGTTGAAGCTGGGCGAGCAGTTGTAGGCCAGCAGCTTGCCCGGGTACTTCGCGTGGATGGCTTCGGCGAACTTACGCGCGAACTCCAGGTCCGGCTTGCCGGTCTCGCACCAGATCAGGTCGGCGTAGGGGGCGTAGGCCAGGCCGCGGCTGATGGCCTGGTCCAGGCCGTTGCGGGTCTTGTAGAAGCCTTCCACGGTGCGCTCGCCGGTGGCGAAGGGCTGGTCGTTGGCGTCGATGTCGCTGGTCAGCAGGTCGGCGGCCTCGGCGTCGGTGCGGGCCACCAGCAGGGTGGGCACGCCCAGCACATCGGCGGCCAGGCGCGCGGCGTTCAATTTCTCGATGGCCTCGCGGGTGGGCACCAGCACCTTGCCGCCCATGTGCCCGCACTTCTTCACCGAGGCCAGCTGGTCTTCAAAGTGCACGCCGGCCGCACCGGCTTCGATCATCGCCTTCATCAGCTCGAAGGCGTTGAGCACGCCGCCGAAGCCGGCTTCGGCATCGGCCACGATCGGCTGCAGGAAGTCGATGTCGTCCTTGCCTTCGGCGTGGTGCAGCTGGTCGGCGCGCAGCAGGGTGTTGTTGATGCGCTTGACCACGGCCGGTACCGAATCGGCCGGGTACAGCGACTGGTCGGGGTACATCTGGCCGGCCAGGTTGGCATCGGCGGCGACCTGCCAGCCAGACAGGTAGATGGCGTTGAGGCCGGCCTTGACCTGCTGCATGGCCTGGTTGCCAGTCAGCGCGCCGAGCGCGTTGACGAAGTCCTTTTCATGCAGGTACTTCCACAGCTTCTCCGCGCCCAGCCGGGCCAGCGAATGCTCCACGTGCACGGTGCCGCGCAGGCGCACCACGTCGGCGGCGCTGTAGTTGCGCTGGATGCCGGCCCAGCGCGGGTCGGTGTTCCATTCGTGCTGGATCTGTTCGGCGGTCGGCAGCTTGGTCATGGCAATTCTCCAGGGGATGAACATCGAAGGCGGTAGCGCCGGGCCCTGCCCGGCTGAGCGGGTCAATCGATCCGGTCGTAGGCCGGCAAGGTCAGGAAATCGGTCAGTTCGTTGCGGCGGCTCAGCTCACCGAGCAGGGCGATGGCCTCGTCGATACGCGCCCCGCCCGGCAGCGCGCTGCGCTCGCCCAGGCGCGCCGGCAGCGCGGCCAGGGTGGCGTCGAGCAGGGCCAGGTCGATGGCGGTGCCGTCGTCCAGGTGCTGGCCGGGCACGTGCAGCCACTGCCACAGCTGGCTGCGGCTGATCTCGGCGGTGGCCGCGTCTTCCATCAGGTGGTGGATGGGCACGCAGCCGTTGCCGTCGAGCCAGGCGGCCAGGTAGCGCACGCACACTTCCACGTTGCCCTCGAACCCGACGCGGGTGATGGTGCCAGTGGGCGCGGCGATCAGCTCGTCGCGGCCCACGCGCACGTCGCGGCGCAGCACCGCGTGCTGGTTGGGGCCGGGCATGTGCGCGTCGAAGATTGCCTGTGCCACCGGAATCAACGCCGGGTGCGCCACCCAAGTGCCGTCGTGGCCGGCGGTGACTTCGCGCAGCTTGTCGGCACGCACCCGCGCCATGGCCTGTTCGTTGGCGGCGGCATCGTGGTTGATCGGGATCTGCGCGGCCATGCCGCCCATCGCGTGGGCGCCACGGCGGTGGCAGGTCTGGATCAGCAGTTCCGAATAGGCCTTCAGGAACGGCTGGGTCATGGTCACCTGGCCGCGTTCGGGCAGCACCTTGTCGGCGTGCTTACGGAAGGTCTTGATGTAGGAAAAGATGTAATCCCAGCGGCCGCAGTTCAGGCCGACGATGCGGTCGCGCAGCGCGTGCAGGATCTCGTCCATTTCGAACACCGCCGGCAGCGTTTCGATCAGCACGGTGACCTTGATCTGGCCATGCGGCAGGCCGAGCATGCCTTCGATGTGCGACAGCGCGGTTTCCCACAGCGCGGCCTCTTCCATCGACTGCAGCTTGGGCAGGTAGAAGTACGGGCCGCGCTGGCGGCACATCAGGGTGCGGGCGTTGTGGAAGGCGAACACCGCCGCGTCGAACAGGCCGCCGGCCAGCGGCTGGCCATCGATGCGCACGTGCTTTTCATCCAGGTGCCAGCCACGCGGGCGCACGATCAGCACGGCCTGTTCGTCGAGCGGGCGCAGCGCGTAGTGCTTGCCGGGCTTGCCGTCCGCGCCGGGCGCGGTGTGGGTGAGGTCGCCGCGCACTGCGCCGATCAGCGCCTGCTGGCCGGCCAGCAGGTTGCGCCAGGCCGGGGCGGTGGAATCCTCGAAATCGGCCATGAACACCTTGGCGCCGGAGTTCAGCGCGTTGATGACCATCTTCGGGTCGGTCGGGCCGGTGATCTCGACGCGGCGGTCCTGCAGGGCGTCGGGGATGGGCGCCACGCGCCAGTCCTCGCTGCGGATGGCGGCGGTGTCGGTGCGGAAATCCGGCAGGCCGCCGCCGTCGAAGAAGGCCTGGCGCTCACGGCGGGCCTGCAGGCGACGCTGGCGTTCGGGTTCCACCGCGCGGTGCAGCGACACCAGCAGCGCCAATACCCCCGCCGGCAGCAGGGCCGACTGGCCGGCAAGCTGAGTGGTCAGGGCGATGCCCGGGGTGGCCGGGGCATCGGCCGGGGTGGGCTGGGCGGTGGCGAAGGCGGCGACAGCGGACATGTCCAACTCCTGCGTTGCGGGTGATGCCACCGTGCGCCGGAGTGTGGTATTTGACAAAACAGTTATCGCAATGCTTTACATAAGCTTCGCTTATATTCGTTACGCCATGCCCACACCCAAGCCGCCAAGTCCCCGTTTTTCCTACAAGTCTGACCGGCTCAAGCCGCTGCGGGCGTTCTGCCAGACGGTGCGATTGGGCTCAGTCTCACGTGCGGCTGAGGCCCTGTTCGTCAGCCAGCCGGCGATCAGCCAGCAGTTGCAGGCGCTGGAACGCGAATTGGGGGTCGGCCTGTTCGAGCGCAGCGGGCGGCGGCTGGTGCCCAGCCGCGAGGGCCAGCTGCTGTTTGAAATGGCCCAGCCGCTGGTGGAAAGCCTGGACGGGCTGGAGGCCAGCTTCCGCGACAAGGTCAAAGGGCTGGATGCGGGCGAGCTCAACATTGCCGCCAACAGCTCCACCATCCTGTACCTGCTGCCGCGCATCGTGGAGCGCTTCCGCCAGCGCCACCCGGACGTGCGCCTGACCCTGCACAACGCGATCAGCGCCGATGGCACCGACCTGCTGCGCAGCGATGCGGCCGACCTGGCGGTGGGCTCGATGACCGATGTGCCGGCCGACCTGAGCTATGCGCCGGCCTACCGCTTCGAACAGGTGCTGATCGCCCCGCCCGACCACCCGCTGGCCACCGCGCCGGAGCTGACCCTGCAGGCGATTTCGGCCTACCCGCTGGTGCTGCCACCCAAGCGGCAGATCACCTACCGGCTGGTGGACCAGGTGTTCCAGCGCCAGCGCGTGCCGTACACGGTGGCGCTGGAGGTGGGCGGCTGGGAGGTGATCAAGCAGTACGTAGCGATGGGCATGGGCATTTCCATCGTGCCGGCGCTGTGCCTCAACGATGCCGACCGCGGCCGGCTGGTGACGCGCTCGATGAGCGCGTGGTTCCCCGAGCGCAGCTATGGGGTGATCGTGCGTCGGGGCCGCTTCCTGTCGCCGCAGGCACGCGCCTTCATCGAGCTGATCCAGCCGGACCTGTTCAGTCCGCGCAGCTATGATGAAAGCGGTCATTCCGAACGCTGATGCGCTGCCATGTCGATTGAACTGCGCCACCTGCGCTACTTCCTGGCGGTGGCCGATACCCTGCACTTCGGGCGTGCCGCCGAGCGGCTCGGCATGTCGCAGCCGCCGCTCAGCCAGCAGATCCGGCAGCTGGAAACGCTGCTGGGCGCGCGCCTGTTCCTGCGCAGCAACCGCCGGGTGGAACTGACCGAGGCCGGGCGCGTGCTGCAGGCGCAGGCCACCGACGCGTTGGCGCGGGTGGACCAGGCCATCGAACTCACCCAGCGCGCGCAGCGCGGTGAAACCGGCGAGCTGCGCATCGGGCTAACCCGCGCCACGCCGTTGTCCACGCAGATTCCGCGGGCGATCTTCGCCTACCGCCAGCAGTTCCCGCAGGTGCAGTTGAAGCTGCGCGAAATGAACACGTTGCAGCAGATCGATGCGCTGGTAGCCAACGAGCTGGATGTGGGGTTGATCCGCAAGCGCGCGTTGCCCACGCCGCTGATGTCACGCAAGTTGTTCAGCGATCCGCTGGCGCTGGTGGTGCATGACCAGCATCCGCTGATCTGCGACCTGCCGGCCGGTGCGCCGGTGGCGCTGCGCCAGTTCGCGCATGAGCCGTTCGTGGGCTTCCTGCGCGAGGTGGGCGCCGGCATCCACGATCACTTCATTGCGCTGTGCCGCAGTGCCGGCTTCACGCCGCGCATCATCCAGGAAGCCGGCGAGGCGTCCACCCTGATCAGCCTGGCCGCGTCCGGGTTGGGGGTGACCGTGCTGCCCGCCTCGTGCAGCCACATCCATGTGGAGGGCGCGCGCTTCGTGCCGCTGAGTGATCGCGCGGCGAGTTCGGAAGTGCATGTGGCCTACCGGCGCGGTGCACCCTCGCCCCTGATTACCCATTTCACCCGGCTGCTGCAGGGCGGCTTCAGCGGCTGAGTGCGAGCGCGGCCGGCAGCGGCTGTGCGCGGCGGCCCAGCCGCCAGGCGATGGTGGCGCCGATCGCGGTGAGCACGGCGGTGAAGGCGCACACGCCCCACCAGTCCCAGCGGGTGTAGAACACGCCGCCGGCGGCACCGGCCAGGCTGGAACCGAGGTAATAGGCGAACAGGTACAGCGCCGAGGCTTCGGCGCGCATCACGCCCGCGCGGCTGCCGACCCAGCTGCTGGCCACCGAATGGCCACCGAAGAAGCCGAACGTGACCAGCGCGATGCCCAGCGCCATGCAGCCCAGCCATGGCAGGGACAGCAGCACGATGCCGAGCGCGATCAGGCCGTAGCAGATGCCGAGCACGCGGCCCCGGCCATGCCGGTTGGCCTGCTGGCCCATCCACGCCGAACTGAAGGTGCCGACCAGGTACACGCTGAAGATCAGGCCGACCACGGTCTGGCTGAGCCGGTACGGCGGCGCCAGCAGGTGGTAGCCGAGGTAGTTGTAAAGGGTGACGAACACGCCCATCAGCACGAACGCGGTGGCGAACAGCGAAGGCAGGCCGGGATCGGCGAACAGCTGGCGCCAGCGCGCGGGCAGTTCGCGCAGGCCGCCGCGACGGCTCTGGAAGTGGCGCGACGGCGGCAGCTGCACCCACAGCAGCACGGTGCTGAGCACGGCGATCAGCGAGACCACGCCGATGCCCCAGCGCCAGCCCCAGTGGTCGGCCACGATGCCGGCGATCAGGCGCCCGCTCATGCCGCCCACTGCATTGCCGCCGATGTACAGACCCATGGCCAGGCCTAGCGCGCGGCTGTCCATTTCTTCGACCAGGTAAGTCATCGCCACCGCCGGCACGCCGCTGAGTGCGATGCCGAGCAGGGTGCGCAGGATCAGCAGCGTGGTCCAGTCGTCGACCATGGCGCTGGCGGCGGAGAGCACGGTGGAGGCCAGCAGCGCGGTGATCATCACGCCACGGCGGCCGACCCGGTCGGAGATCAACCCGGCCACCAGCATCGAAACGGCCAGCAGGCCGGTGCTGAGCGACAGGGCGAGCGCGCTGTTGGCGGCGGAGACGCCGAAGTGGCGGCTGAACTCCGGCAGCAGCGGCTGCACGGTGTAGAGCAGGCCGAAGGTGGAGAAGCCGGCCAGGAACAGCGCCGCCGCCGTGCGCCGGAAC
This sequence comes from Stenotrophomonas sp. SrG, assembly GCF_050031795.1. Classification (NCBI taxonomy): domain Bacteria; kingdom Pseudomonadati; phylum Pseudomonadota; class Gammaproteobacteria; order Lysobacterales; family Lysobacteraceae; genus Stenotrophomonas; species Stenotrophomonas sp. SrG. The sequence continues at coordinate 55,324 of NZ_JBNBBE010000007.1, read as the reverse complement.
GCGGGGGTGCCCTGCTCGATGTGCTGCGAGGGCGCGGGCGGATGGGCGGTGGAACTGCGCTCGGGCAGCGCTGCGGTGTCGCCGTTCATTGCGTCTGGGCCCGTGGGGGCGGGCCGGTGCGTAAGGATCAGCGCTCAGGATAGGCAGCCGGTACAGGTCGATCCATAACCTGACGGGTCTGGATTGAGACGTTGTACGTATCGATCAAGGTTTTGCGAGGGCCGGCCAACGGCCGGCGCTACCCGTGGATCACGGTTTTGGGCACCCGACCCCGATCGCGGTTTTGGGCGCCCGACCCCGATCGGGGTTGTGGGCGCCCGACCCCGGTAGCGCCGGCCGTTGGCCGGCCCCGTGATCTCACAGCGCCTGCCAGGTAAAACCCTCTCCGCGGCGGTAATACACGCGCGCGGCCTTGCCATACAGGGCCTTGGCGTCGACCAGGCCAAAGTAGCGGCCATCGGCGCTGTTGCCACGGTGGTCGCCCAGCATCAGCACCTTGCCGGCGGGTACGGCCAGCCCGGTGATGTCCGGGCCGCCGCCCTGGCCCAGGTCGAGCTGGGCCAGGGTGCGGCCGAAGTCTTCCACGTCATCGGTTCCCACCTGGCCGAGCGCGTGGCCGTTGATGCTGAGGTGGCCGTCATGCAGGTCCACGCGGTCGCCGCCCACGGCGGCGATGCGCTTGATCAGGCGGGTGCCGTCCTGCGGGGAATCGAACACCGCCACCTCGCCGCGCTGTGGCACGCCGGTGTGCAGCAGTTCCACCGAGGTGAACGGCAGGCGCAGGCCGTAGGCGCGCATGTCCACCACCACCCGGTCGCCGGGCATCAGGGTGTGCTGCATGGAGCCGCTGGGCACCTGGTAGTGGTTGGCCAGGCTGTCGCGCGCGGCGGCGAGCAGGCCGAGCATGACCAGCAGCGGCAGGGCTTCCTTCTTCAGCCAGTGGAGCAGGCCGTTGGAGCGGGGTTCGGCGGCGGCAGCGGTCATGGTGGCGATCCTTGCGGGCGTTGGTTGGAGTCTGACCATCAGGACGTTCCGGAGTTCCCGCCGTGACGACCAACGGTCGTCACCTACCGCCAGGACCGGTAGGGCACGACCGTTGGTCGTGCCCCGACACAAAAAAACTACGCGTTGTTTACGCGGCCCGGGCATGCGGGTCATCGCCCCGTTATGGCCCGCGCGCGCATCGTGTCGACACCGCGCCCCAGGGCGCTTTGTCGAGGTGTTCCATGACCATCCTGTTGCTCCGGCAGCCGTCGCCGGATCCGCTGCCGGTGCCGGCCCAGCTGGCCGGCCACGCCGTCCACTGCCAGGACTGCGCCACGCTGCCGGCGCTGCTGCAGTGCCTGCGCCAGGCCCGGGAAAGCCAGCCGGCGTGGGTGCTGATCGAGACCGGCGCCGCCGAGCCGGCGCAATGGGCCGCGCATGGCCGCGCGCTGTGCGCGGCGCTGGAGGCGTTGCCGGCGCCGTACATCGAGATGGCGGCCAACGATGACGATGGGTTGGATGCGCGCCTGCACCCGCTGCATGCGCCGGTGGCGCGGGTGGTGTGCAGCAGTGGCCGCGAGGATGCATGCCGGTTGTCGCTGGCAATTGCCGCGCGCCGGTTGCAGACCGTTGTGGGGAGTGCCTGAGCCATGTCGATCTTCATCATTCGTGGCCCGGAAGCGAGCGGGCAATTGATCCGCACCGCGCAGCCGCTGCCGGCGCCGGTTCTGAAGGCGCTGGTGCACCGGGCGATCGATGCGGGTACCACGGTGGCAATCCGTGCGTGTGGGTCAGAGCAGGAGCTGCTGGATGCGTTGCGCGTGGCCGATCACAGCCGGGGCGAAGTGACGCTGCTGGATCCTGGTGCGTGCGTGGGCAGCACGCGGCTGCAGCGGTTGTTGCCGCATCTGCACAACGTGTACGTGGAAGTGCATGACGATGATGCGGGCGCGCCGGAGGATTGTCTGCCGGCGGACGTGGGCCAGCGCATCGGCGTGGCGCACGGGTACTGCGCGCAGAGTTACATGCATGCGTTGGAGATCGCACTCGATCACCTGGGATGCAGCGAGGTCGGGTGTCGCGTGGGAACGTAGGCGGTAGAGCCGACTGTTAGTCGGCTGCCGTTCGCGCGGCGATCGAACGTCCGTGGACCGCGCTTTGCCGACTAACAGTCGGCACTACCGGTTGGGCGACCGGCACCGGCAGGCACCGGCACCGGCAGGCACCGGCACCGGATATGCGAACGGCGGGGTTTCCCCCGCCGTTCGTTGTTACATCGGCCGCATTATTTCAGGCCGCGGTTGACCAGCAGCGGTTCGACCGACGGGTCCTTGCCGCGGAATTCGCGGTACAGGTCCGCCAGTTCCACGCTGTTGCCGCGCGAGAGGATCTTGTCGCGGAACACCTGGCCGTTTTCAGCGGTCAGGCCGCCGTGTTCCTTGAACCATTCGAACGAGTCGTGGTCCAGCACTTCGGCCCAGAAGTAGGCGTAGTAACCGGCCGAGTAGCCGCCGCCCCAGATGTGGTCGAAGTAGGTGGTGCGGTAACGCGGCGGCACCTGGGCCAGGTCGACCTTGTACTTCTTCAGCGCGGCAGCTTCAAACGGCGCTACGTCCTGCAGGTTGGCGTCGGCCGGCTGGGTGTGCCAGGCCAGGTCGAGCAGTGCGGCCGACAGGTACTCGGTGGTGGCGTAGCCCTGGTTGAAGGTACGCGCCTTGAGGATCTTGTCGACCAGCGCCTGCGGCATCGGCTCGCCGGTCTTGTAGTTCTTGGCGTAGTTGGCGAACACCTTCGGGTCCAGCGCCCAGTGCTCGTTGAACTGCGAGGGGAACTCGACGAAATCGCGCGAGGTGCTGGTGCCGGCGATGGACGGGTACTTCACGTTCGAGAACATGCCGTGCAGCGCATGGCCGAACTCATGGAACATGGTGGTGACGTCGTCGAAGCTCAGCAGGGCCGGCTGGCCGGCAGCGGGCTTGGTGAAGTTGCAGACGTTGTAGACCACCGGCTTGGCGCCGGTCAGGCCGTTCTGCTCGACGAACACGTCCATCCAGGCGCCACCGGACTTGCTGTCGCGCTTGAAGTAGTCGGTGTAGAACAGCGCCAGCGAGGTGCCGTCCTTGTCGAACACTTCATACACCTTCATGTCCGGGTGGTAGGTCGGAATGTCGGTACGCGGCTTGAAGGTGATGCCGTACAGCTGGGTGGCGGCATAGAAGACGCCGTTCTGCAGCACGTTGTCCAGTTCGAAGTACGGCTTGATCTGCGATTCGTCCAGGTCGTACTGCGCCTTGCGCACCTGTTCGGCGTAGAAGTCCCAGTCCGATGCGGCCAGCTGGAAGCCACCCTTCTGCGCGTCGATCACCTTCTGCATCTCGGTGATTTCACCGCGTGCCTTGTTGGTGGCGGCCGGCACGGTGTCGGTGAGCAGCTTGAGCGCGGCGGCCGGGGTCTTGGCCATCTGGTCGGCCAGGCTGTAGGCGGCGTAGTTCTCGAAGCCAAGCAGCTTGGCCTTCTGCGCACGCAGCTGGGCCAGGCGCTGCACCGTTTCGCGGGTGTCGTTGCCATCGCCGCGCTCGGCGCGGGTTTCCGAGGCCTTGAGCACGGCAGCGCGCTGCTCGCGGTTGCTCAACGAGGCCAGCACCGGCTGCTGGGTGGTGTTCTGCAGCGGCAGCAGGAACTTGCCTTCCAGGTTGCGGGCCTTGGCGTCGGCAGCGGCGGTGTTGATCTCATCCTCGCCCAGGCCGGCCAGGTTGGCCTTGTCGTCCACCACCACGGCAGCGGCGGCGGTCGCGGCGACCAGGCGGGTGTGGAACTGGGTGGCCAGCGTGGTTTCTTCCACGTTGAGCTTGCGCAGGGCGGCCTTGTCGGCGTCGTTCAGCTGCGCACCGGCGCGGACGAATTCCTGGTAATCGCGTTCGACCAGGCGGGTCTGCACCGGGTCCAGGCCCAGTGAGGCGCGCTGGTCGTAGATGGTCTTGATGCGCGCGAACAGCTTCGGGTCCAGGCTGATTTCATCCTGGTGTTCGGCCAGCTTCGGGGCGACTTCTTCCTGGATCTTCTGGCGCGCTTCGTTGGTATCGGCCTGAACCAGGCCGAAGAACACGCGCGACACGCGGTCCAGCGTTTCGCCGCTGCGCTCAAGCGCTTCGATGGTGTTGTCGAAGGTGGCCGGTTCGGCGTTGTCGGCGATCTTGCGCACTTCGGCCAGGTGCTGCTTCATGCCTTCGTTGAAGGCCGGCAGGTAGTCACTGTCCTTGATGCGGTCGAACGGCGGGGCCTGGAACGGCAGCGTGCTGGCGCTCAACAGGGGGTTGGTGGAGGCGTCGGCCGGCTGCTGCGCGGCGGGGGTCTGGGCGTCGGACACGGGGGTGGACTCCTTGCCGGAACAGGCCGCCAGCGCCAGGCTGATGGCGGCGGCCAAGATAACGGTACGCGACATGAAACGGGCTCCTGGAATGAGGTGAAGCGGCACACAACCGCAGCCGGTCACCCTACTCCCATTGCCCGCGCCCGGCATGTGCCGGACGTGGCGCCTGGGCTTGCTTCAAACGGTGCCGCGGTTCTTGCCCTGCCAGGGGCGGTAATACTCACGGATGGCGGCCATGTCGGCCACGTCGTCGCCGGTGGAGTAGAACAGCGGGCCAATGCCGATGGTCTTTTCCGGATAGTGGAAATAGCAGGCCAGCACCGGCACGTCGGCCATGCGGGCGATCTTCAGGAACCCGGCCTTCCAGTGGGTCACCGCTTTACGGGTGCCCTCGGGGGTGATGGCGTACCAGAGGCGGTCGGAGTTGCGCAGCAGGCTCACCGCCTGTTCCACGGTGCCCTGCGGCGAGCTGCGGTCCAGCGGGATCACCCCGAGGGTGCGCAGCAGTGGCGACAGCGGCCACCAGAACAGCGAGGCCTTGCCCAGCACCTTGACCTGCATGCCCAGCGCGATCTTGGCCGCCATGCCCCAGAAGCCGTCCCAGTTGGAGGAGTGCGGGGCGACGATGAAGACCAGCTTGGGCACGTCCGGGAAGGTGCCGGTGACTTTCCAGCCGCCCAGGCGCAGGGTGCAGCGTGCCAGCCAGCGCAGGAAGCGGTTCGGTTTGACCTGCGGCATGCTGGGCGGCACGGCCGGCAGCAGCGGACTTCGGTTGTTCAAGCAATCACTCCCAATTGCGTGTGGTGCGGCCGCGCTTGATCTGCGCGCGGCCCTTCTTTTCATCCAGCCGGCGCAGCTTGGAGCCGTGCGAGGGCTTGGTGGCCACGCGCGGCTTGGGCACGCTGAGGCTGGCCTGGATGAAGGCGGCCAGGCGCTCGCGCGCGTCATCGCGGTTGCGGTCCTGGGTGCGGAAACGCTGGGCATCGATGACCAGCACGCCCTCGCCGGTCATGCGCCGGTCGCGCCGGGCCAGCAGGCGGGTGCGCAGCGGCTCGGGCAGCGAGGGCGAACCGGCCACGTCGAACCGCAGTTCAACGGCGCTGGAGACCTTGTTCACGTTCTGCCCGCCGGCCCCGCTGGCGCGCACGAAACGTTCGACGATCTCCGTGTCCGGAATCGCCAGGTGCGCGTTGATGGTGACAGGCCCGTTTCCCATGGGCGGCATTGTAAGGGCAGGATCGCCGCCTGAGGTGACCGTAATGTTCACCAATACCGCCGATAAGGGGCATAAAAGCCGGGTACGGGCCGGAACCGTCGGCACCGGAAGCGGCAATGCGACGCGCGCACGGCTGCTTGACCGGATCGCAGGTATGCTCGGGCTTCCACGCAACGCAGGATGCACTTACATGATGTCGACCCGTTCGCCGGCCCGCCGTGGCCTGACCCGCCTGGCCCTGACCCTCGCGCTGGGCCTGGCCGCCATTGCCCCGGCGCTGGCCGCGCCGCCGTCGGACGCGGACATCAACCGCCTGCTGGCGGCGTCGCGCGCGCAGAGCATGCTGGACACCATGCTGCCGCAGATCGAGGCGATGCAGCGCCAGCAGTTCCAGCAGGTGGCCGAACAGCGCCAGCTGGATGAGGCCAAGAAGGCGCAGCTGCAGCGCATCGAACAGCGCACCAACCAGACCATCCGCCAGGCGCTGTCGTGGCAGCAGCTGCGGCCGATGTACGTGGACCTCTACAAGAAGACCTTCAGCAAGGAAGACGTGCTGGCCATGGCCGAGTTCTACGAGAGCTCGGCCGGGCAGAGCCTGCTGGACAAGACCCCGGCGCTGATGCAGAACGTGATGGTGGCCATCCAGGACAAGATGCAGCCGCTGTTCGTGGACCTGCAGAAGGACCTGGAGGCGATCGTGAACGAAGGAAACGCACCGGCGGCAGCCCCGGCTCCGGCCAAGAAGTAGAGCCCCATCGGTAGCGCACGACCGTTGGTCGTGCGCCTCACCGCTACCACCCAAACAGATCCATCGCCTTGCGGAACTCGCCATCCACCGGCGCGCTGACATCCATCAGCGTGCCATCGGGATGCGGGAACCGCAGGCGTTCGGCGTGCAGCAGCATGCGGTGGATGCCCTGCATGCGGAAGCTGCGGTTGTGGCGGCCATCGCCGTGGCTGGTGTCGCCGATCAGGTGATGTGAGAGGTGCTTGAGGTGCCGGCGGATCTGGCGGAAGCGCCCGGTCTGCGGCTGGCAGCGCAGCAGCGCGTAGCGCGAGGTGGCGAACTCGCCCACCGGCACGCTGATCTCGCCCACGGCCACGCGCTGGAAATGGGTGATGGCGGGCTTCTTCACCGGCTTGCCGGGGCCGCCATCCAGGTCGTGGTCGACCGTGAACGCTTCTTCGGCCGGCCAGCCACGGCAGATGGCCAGGTAATCCTTGGTGACATCGCCGCCCATCAGCGATTTGCCCAGCACGCTGGCGCTTTCGCGGTCGAAGGCCAGCAGCAGGCAGCCGCTGGTGGCGCGGTCGAGGCGGTGGACCAGGAAGATCGGCTTGCCCAGCTGCTCGCGCAGGCGGTCTGCGAGGAAATCATCTTCGCCCCGGGCCAGCTTGCTGTCATGGACCATCAGCCCGGCCGGCTTGTTGACCACGGCCAGGCGCTCGTCCACGTGCAGCAGCTGCAGCGGCGGCAGCGCCACCGGCGCCTCGACCGTGGCGTCGGCGGACATCCCGATATCGGTCACCGGCGCCACCAGGCGCTGGCCAGCGAGAACAGACCCGCTGCCCCGCTCACCCAGCTCCACACCGGCGCATCGCCGAAGTACCAGCCGCCCGGCTGCATGCCGTACAGCACCGCCGCCACGATCAGCAGGCCGACGCCGGCAATGGCGGCCACGGCGCGCTTCTGCAGCTTCTGCAGGTTGCTGTTGAGTGCCACCAGGTCCTGCGAGCGCATCGACAGCTCATGCCCACCTTCCACCTGCTGGCGCAGCCAGGCGTGCACCAGGCGCGGCATGTCGGGGGTGTGGGTCATGATTTCCGGCAGGCGCTTGCGTAGTTCCTTGAACACGCGGCGCGGGCTGTAGCGTTCGCGCAGGATGCGTTCCAGCACCGGCCGCGCCACTGCCCAGATGTCCAGTTCCGGATCCAGCTGGCGGCCCACGCCTTCGATGTTGAGCAGCGTCTTCTGCAGCAGGATCAGCTGCGGCTGCAGGGTAAGTTCGTAACGCTGGGCCACGCGGAACAGCTTGATCAGCACTTCGGCCAGCGAGATCTGCGACAGCGGGCGGGTGAAGTACGGTTCGCATACCGAACGCGCGGCGGCTTCGAGTTCATCGATGCGCACGTTGTTGGGCATCCAGCCGGCTTCGACATGGAGCTCGGCCATGCGCCGGTAATCCTTGTTGAAGATGGCCATGAAGTTTTCGGCCAGGTAGTACTGATCTTCCTCGGACAGCTGGCCCATGATGCCGAAATCCAGCGCGATGAAGCGCGGGTTGTCGCGGCGCGCCGGATCGACATCCACCCAGATGTTGCCGGCGTGCGCGTCGGCGTGGAAGAAGTTGTCGCGGAACACCTGCGTGTAGAACACGCGCACGCCCTTGGCCGCGAGCGCCTTGCGGTCGATCCCGGCCTTGTCCAGCGCAGCGATGTCATCCGACGGAATGCCCCACACCCGTTCCAGGGTGAGCGCGCGTTCGGCGGTGTGGCTCCAGACCACCTCGGGCACGTACAGGTCGTCCGAGTCCACCCAGTTGCGGCGCAGGACGCTGGCATTGGCGCCTTCGCGCTGCAGGTCCAGCTCGGCGGCAAGGGTGTTTTCGACTTCGGCCACCACTTCGCGCGGGCGGATCTTGTCGGCGCGCGGGTGAGTGCGTTCGACCAGCGCGGCGGCCGATTTGAGCAGCGCGATGTCGGCGTCGATCTGCTTTTCGATATCCGGGCGCAGCACCTTGACCACCACCTGGCGGCCATCGGCCAGCGTGGCGGCGTGCACCTGGGCGATCGAGGCCGAGGCCAGTGGCTCCAGGTCGAAGCTGGCGAACGCCTCACTGACCGGGCGGCCAAGCGCGGCTTCCACGATGCGCTGCGCGGTGGCGCCATCGAACGGTTTGACCCGGTCCTGCAGCAGGGTGAGTTCGTTGGCGATATCGGCCGGGATCAGGTCGCGGCGGGTGGACAGGATCTGCCCGAACTTGACGAAGATCGGGCCGAGGTCCTGCAGCGCCAGGCGCAGGCGCGCGCCCCGCGACTGCACCGCGATGTCGGCCGAGGCGCGCGGCACGAACGGCTTGGCCAGGCGCAGCCAGCCTTCCAGCGGAGTGCCTTCGAGCAGGTCGTCGAGGCGGTAGCGCAGGATCACCCGGCCAATGCGGCTTGCCCGGAACACCGCCTTCATGCGCGCACCTGGGCAAGGCGCTGCACGCGGGCGGCGATGCGCTCGACGTCGTCGCGCATCACATCCACATCGTCATGGAAGGCATCCAGTTCGGCTCGGGCTACCACGTCGCGCGACTCCTCGGTGACAAAATCGGCGGCGCTGTGCGCCAGGTCGGACGCGCCACGGCGTGCATGCTGCAGGGCCGAACGCAGGGCATTGGCGATCTGCACGCCCAGGACTTCGCCGAACACCCGCACGAACGGCTGCTGCCAGTCCGGATCGAAACGGCTGGCCAGCTGCTGCAGGCGGCGCGCCAGTTCGGCATCGCCGGACACTTTGACCCGCCCGGCCGGGGCGTCGCCGCCACGGCGTGCATTGGCCAGGAACGGTAGCTGTGCCAGCACCCCGCCCAACGTGCTGCGCACGGCCAGGTCCGGTTCCTGCTGCGGATCTACCGGGCCCACCGTGAGGCGCTCGCCCTCGACACCGATCCGCATCGCCAGCGCGGGCGATTCCAGGGTCAGGGCGATGTGGCGGCCATCCAGCGCGACCAGCGCGCGGCGGGTATCGGGGTCCAGCGCCAGGGTGCGGTTGAGCGCGAGCTGCAGCGCATTGCCGGCCAGGGGCTTGAGGGAAGAGAGCAGGGAGCGTGCCATTGCGTCATTGTACCCGCCGCCTTGATGCGTAGAGCCACGCGCCGCGTGGCTGAACCATCGTCGGCCGCTCCAGCCACGCAGGGCGTGGCTCTACAATATCCCTCACACGCATGGCAGGAGCGGCAGCAGCATGGGCAGGATCCGGGTTGGCATCATTTTCGGCGGCCGTTCGGCCGAACACGAGGTCTCGCTGCAGTCGGCGAAAAACATCCTGGATGCGCTGGACAAGGAGCGTTTCGAGGTCACCCTGATCGGCATCGACAAGCAGGGACAGTGGCATGTGAGCGACCCGGACGGGTTCCTGCTGCACGCCGACGACCCGGCGCGGATCGCGCTGAACCGTTCCGGCCAGGGCGTGGCGGTGCTGCCCGGCGCCGAACGCCAGCAGCTGGTGCCGGCCACGCCGGCGGCCGCGCTGGCCCAGATCGACGTGGTATTCCCGATCGTGCACGGCACGCTGGGCGAGGACGGCTCGCTGCAGGGGCTGCTGCGCATGGCCAACCTGCCCTTCGTGGGCTCGGGCGTGCTGGGCTCGGCGGTGGCGATGGACAAGGATGTGGCCAAGCGCCTGCTGCGCGATGCCGGGCTGGCCGTGGCACCGTTCGCCTGCTTCACCCGGGCCACCGCAGGCGCAGCCGACTACGCCGCGCTGACCGCCCGGCTGGGCAGCCCCCTGTTCGTCAAACCCGCCAACCAGGGCTCGTCGGTGGGCGTGAGCAAGGTGCGCACGGCGCAGGAATTCCAGGACGCGCTGGCATTGGCACTGGATTACGACCACAAGGCACTGGTGGAAGCGGCCATCGACGGCCGCGAGATCGAATGCGCGGTGCTGGGCAACGCGTCGCCCGAGGCGAGCGTGTGCGGTGAGGTGGTGGTGCACGACGAGTTCTATTCCTACGACACCAAGTACATCAGCGAAAGCGGCGCCGATGTGGTGGTGCCGGCCGACATCAGCGCAGCCGACCAGCAGCGCATCCGCGAGATCGCGGTGCGCGCCTACCAGGCGTTGGACTGCGCGGGGCTGGCGCGGGTGGATGTGTTCCTCACCCGCGATGGCGAGGTGGTCATCAACGAGATCAACACCCTGCCCGGCTTCACCCGGATCAGCATGTATCCCAAGCTATGGGCGGCCAGCGGACTGGATTACACCGCGCTGATCACCCGGCTGCTGGAGCTGGCGCTGGAACGGCACGCCAGCGAGCGCGCGCTCCGCAGTTCGATCACCGGCACCTGAAGCAACGACGGCCCGGCGCTCTTGCGAGCGCCAGGCCGTCGGAGACTGCGCTGGATCCTGGTTGCCCGGAGAGAGGGGGCGCGCAGGATCCTGCGCTACTACCCTCGCTTACGGAACATCGAAATGATGGCCAGGATCAGGAACACCACAAACAGGATCCAGGCAATGTTGCTGGCAGCGCCGGCGATGCCGGAGAAGCCGAGCACCGCCGCAATGATGGCGATGACAAAAAAGATTACGGCGTAGTGCAGCATGTCGATCCTCGCGTCGTGCGTGCCGGATTGGCGTGCTGCCATCTTCACCAACCCCCGGTGTTCAGGAAGTGATGGATTCCTCGCCGCGCGATGAAGCCTTCAGCCTCGTGAGCCCTTCGTCAATGCTCACCTGCGGCACGTAGCCGAAGTCGCGCCGCGCCGGTTCCATGCTGTACCAGTGCGGCGTGCACAGCTGCTCGGCGAGGAAGCGGGTCATCGGCGGTTCGCCGCGCAGGCGCAGCAGCGGCCACAGCCGTTCGGCCACCGCTCCGATGCGGTAAGCGGTCTTGAAGCTGATCGATTTCTCCACCGGCGGCGCGCCCACGGCGGCCATCAGCTTGTTGAGCAGCTCGCGCATCGGCAGCGGTTCGCCGTTGGAGATGAAGTACGCCTTGCCGGCGCACGCCGCGCCCGGGGCCAGGTGTTCGAAGGCCAGGAAGTGGGCCAGCGCGGCATTGTCGATGTAGGTGGTGTCGACCAGGTTGCTGCCATCGCCAACGAAGCGCAGGCGGCCGGCGCGCGCGCGTTCGGCCAGGCGCGGCACCAGCTGCTGGTCGCCCGGGCCCCAGATCAGGCGCGGGCGCAGTGCGACGGTGGCCAGGGTGGCGTCGTTGGCGGCCAGCACGTGCTGCTCTGCGATGGTCTTGGTGGCCGCGTACGGGGCCTGGAAGTTCTCGCCATACGGCACTTCATCGGCACCCAGGCCTTCCACCGGGTGGGTGGCGCGGTGGGTGACGCTGGGCGTGGAGGTGTACACCAGCGTGCGCACGCCGTGGCTGCGGCAGGCGGCGATGACGTTGTCGGTGCCTACCACGTTGGCCAGGTGGTAGCTCTCATAGCTGCCCCACGCACCGGCCTTGGCGCCGTTGTGGAACACCGCATCCACCCCGGCCACCGCGTGGCGCACGGCGTCGGCGTCGGCCAGGTCGCCGCGGATCTGGCCCACGCCCATCGCGGCCAGCGGCGGGTAATCGCCGCGGTTGAAACTGAGGACCTCATGGCCGCGCGCGACCAGGCCACGGCACAGCGCTTGGCCGAGGAAACCACCACCACCGGTGACAAGGATCTTCATGCGGGTTGTTCCATTCGGGTTGCCGCCCAGACCGCGAGCTTCTCGCGGCCGATCTTGGCGTTGTGGCGGATATCGACCGGGAAGCCGGGGTGCAGCAGGAAGCGTTCGATGCGCAGCGTGCCGGCATGCGCGGCCGCTTCATCGCGCAACCGCTGCTGCAGGGCCGGCGAATCGGCGCTGCCCGGCTGCAGTTCATAGCAGAGCACCGGCAGCTGCCGGCCAGCGGGGCCCACGCCGACCAGCGCGGTGCGCGCGATGCCGTCGAGTGCGTTGAACACCGGCTCCACCTGTTCGGTGTACAGCGGGCCATGCGCGGTTTCCAGGCGCTGGGTCTTGCGCCCGCAGAACCACAAGCGGCCGTCGGCATCGAAGTAGCCGACATCGCCCATGCGGTGCACCACGCGGGTGCTGCCGTCGGCGCGCGTTTCGGTGATCTTGGCCGCGGCGGTGGCCTGCGGGCGGTTGAAGTAGCTGTCGGTGGCGGTCGGGCCGGCCACGGTGATTTCACCCACCACGCCCTGGGCCACTTCGCGCGCCTGCGACCAGTGCGGCAGCGGGGCGTCGTCGATGGCGATGATGCGCACCTCGTTGGGCGCCACCACGCGGCCCACGCAGGTGCCGGCGCCGGCTTCGGTGGCCTGGCGGGTGCTTTCCAGCTCGCGGCCTTCGATCACCGCCACCGGCAGGCACTCGGTGGCGCCATACGGGGTCCAGAACTGGGCGTCGTCGGGCAGCAGGCGGCGGATGCGGGCCACCACGTCCGGCGGCACCGGCGCGCCGGCCGAGGTCACCCGGCGCACGCCGGGCAGCGGCTGGCCGTGGTCGGCCAGCACCCGGATCAGTGCGGGCGAGCCGAACAGCTGGGTCACGCCGAAACGGGCGATGGCGTCGTGCAGCCTGCGCGGGTCGGCCTTGGCCGGGCGGGTCGGGTCCATGTCCGGAATGACCGAGGTCAGCCCCAGCGCCGGGTCGAACAACGCGAACGGCGGGAAGGTGGGCAGGTCGACCCCGCCGGCCTCCATGCCGAATGCCGAGCGCAGCAGGTCCACCTGGCCGACGAAATGGCGGTGGCGGTAGACCACGCCCTTGGGCACGCCGGTGGAGCCGCTGGTGAACAGGATGGCGGCGACATCCTCGCCATCGGTGGCGGCCATCGGCTGCGGCTGGCGTGCGCCCTGCGCTTCCAGCTGGTCCAGGGTGGTGCCACCCCAGCCCCAGCGGCGGCCGACCGTGACCAGGCGCGTGGCGGACGGGCACCAGCGCAGCACCAGCCGCGCCACGTGGGCCAGGCCGATGCCGATGAAGGCTTCCGGCTGGGCCTCGTCCAGGCACTGCTTCAGCGCGCGCTTGTCGATGCCCGGGTCGACCAGCACCGGCACCGCGCCGTTCTTGAACAGCGCGAACATCAGCAGGAAGAACTCGGGCGAGGGCCGCACCATCACCACCGCACGCACGCCGCGGCCGATGCCGTAGGCCGCCAGGCCGGCGGCCATGGCGTCGCTGCGGGCGTCCAGGGTTCGGTAATCGAGGGTCACGTCATAGCGCGCCATGCCCCCGGGGCCGGGCCGGCCGGGGCAGCGGATGGCGATCTGGTCGGGGCGTTCGCGGGCCAGTTCGGGCAGGCGCGCGGCGATGTTGATCGGGCTGTTCATCCGTTCATTGTCGCCGCTGCAGAAAATTCTTGCGCGGCGGACGCAGGCGTGGAAAATTCGCCCCCTTCGCCTTTCCATCCCCCTGCCGCCCGAGGCGGCACGCCCATGTCCCATCCCTGCATGACGTGCGGCGCCTGCTGCACCCAGTACCGCGTGGCCTTCCACTGGATGGAATCGGACGAGGTCACCCCCGGCGGCGTGCCGCACCAGCTGACCGAGCCGCTCGACCCGCACCGCCTGTGCATGCGCGGCACCCATTCCAAGCCGGTGCGCTGCGTGGCGCTGGATGCGGAGATCGGGGTGTATTCACGCTGCAGCATCCACCCCAACCGCCCCAGCGTGTGCCGCGAGGTGGATGCATCGTGGGAGTTCGGCAAGGCCAGCCCGCAGTGCGACAAGGCGCGGGCGATCCATGGGCTGCCGGCGCTGAGCCTGGAGAGCTGGGCCTGGCGGGATGGCGCGGACCACCCCGACGCGGCATGACCCGTGCGCGTGACGACCAACGGTCGTCACCTACCGCCTGCACGCGCCACGCCAACCCTCGGTAGGTGACGACCGTTGGTCGTCACGCCCGTCAAATCGGGTTCCGGTCCAGGAACGCGCGGATCTCCGGCACCAGCACCTCGTGCTTGTCTTCCAGCACGTAATGCCCGGCATCTTCGAACGCGTGCACCTGCGCCTGCGGCAGCGCCGCCTGGAAGCCTGCCAGGAAGTGGTGGTCGAACACGAAATCGCGCAGGCCCCAGCCGATGAAGGCCGGGCGGTCGGCGAACGACGGCAGCGCCTTGCCGGCGCGTTCCAGCAGCGACCAGGCCTTGTCGGCCGGGCTCAGCGGAATGTCCTGCATGAAGCGGATGGTGCTGATCCGGTTGGCGTAGCTGTTGTACGGCGACACATAGGCACGGCGCACGTCCGCCGGCATCTTCCGCTCCACGCCCAGCCACGAGGCACCGGACGAAAACGCGTTGAAGGTGCGGATGATCCACTCGCCGATCTTCCAGTGCCGGCCCAGCGCGATCTGCCACGGCATCTGCTTGGCCGCCGGCATCGGGAAGGCGGCGGTGTTGAGCACCACCAGGCGCTTGACCTGCGCATGGTGCGACAGCGCCCAGCCAAAGCCGATCATGCCGCCCCAGTCGTGCACGGCCAGGGTGACCGGGCCGGTGATGCCCAGGTGCGCCAGCAGCGCGTCCAGGTCGTCCACGCGTGACTGCAGGGTGTACTCGTAGTGCGCGTCATCGGGCTTGTCCGACAGGCCCATGCCGATGTGGTCGGGCACGATGCAGCGGTAGCGGTCCGACAGCCCGGCCACCAGCGTGCGCCAGTAGTAGCTCCACGACGGGTTGCCGTGGACCATCACCACCACCTCGCCATCGCGCGGGCCTTCATCGAGATAGCTCATCGTCAGGCCCGGGCGGACCTCGAAGCGCTGCGGATGGGTGGGGTAACCGGGAAGCTTGGGCATGGAAGCGCACCTGTGGAAAGGGCCGGTAGAACCGGCCCTCGAGTATGGAAAGAACCGCGCGGCGGCGCTGAAGTGGCGGTTTACCAGACCACTTCGGCCATCGAGCAGTTCAGGCCCGAACCGATGCCGAGCAGCGCGATGCGGTCGCCCTTCTTCAGGCGGCCCAGCTCCTTGAGCTTGCTCAGGACGATCGGCACCGAGGCCGGACCGATGTTGCCGTGCTCACCGAAGATGGTCATCACCTTCTTCGGGTCGATGCCGAAGTTCTTGATGAAGGCGGCGGTGTGCGGCTGGCTGACCTGGTGGATGACGAACTGGTCCAGTTCCTCCACCGCCCAGCCCAGTGCTTCGCGGGCGGCCACGAAGGTCTTCTGGGCCAGCTTGATGCCTTCGATCAGCAGCATGCGGGTGTCAGTAACCATGCGGTCCAGGTTGCCGCGGCACAGCTGGTTCCATTCGGTGGCCGAACGGGTCACGCCACCGCGGTAACGCGGCGCGTCGGGCACCAGTTCGGTGCGCGCCATGACCATGGCGGCAGCGCCACAGCCCAGGGTCAGGGCGGCCATCTCGTTGCGGAAGTCGTCGGCGGTCACGCCCGGCAGGGCCATGCGCTCGAGGGTCTTCTCGTAGACGAGGTTGGCGGTTTCGCCATCGACGATCAGCGCATAGTCGATCTCGCCGCGTTCAAGCATGCGCGCGGCGATGTCCATGCCGTTGATGAAGGCCAGGCAGGCGTTGGCGACGTCGAAGGTCATGCACTGGTCGCTGACGCCCAGGTTGCCCGAGACGATGCTGGCCGTGGACGGCTCCAGGTAGTCGCGGCTGACCGAGGTGTTGACCAGCAGGCCGATCTTGTCAGCGCCGATGCCGGCGTCGTCCAGCGCCTTGCGGGCAGCCAGGGTCGCGGCGTCGGAGGCGAGCATGTCCGCGTCCCACAGGCGGCGGGCGTGGATGCCGGCGATATCGCCCAGCACGTCGGTACGGATGCCCAGGCGATCCAGCGTCGGCTGCAGACGTTCGTTGATTTCCTTGGACGTCAGCGTGTGCGGCGCGTCGATGTGCGCCAGGCCGGCGATCGATACATTCTTGAAGAGCATCAGTTAGCGCCAAGGCTCAGGCAAAGGGGGCGCTATTGTAAGCCCCCTGCGCCTTCACCGCACCTTTACGAATTCACGTCCGGGCGTATGGTTCCGGCCCGGACCTGACGGGTTCAGCGTGGCGGGCACTGGAAGGCGGCAAAACGCTGGCTGCCATCCGCCGGCAGGCCCGACGCCTGGACCGCATTCGCGCCGGCGCTGGGGGCCTCGTTGCGGGCCAGGGTTTCCAGCTCTTCCTGCACCCGCAGCGGGTTGCGGTTGTAGAAGCCGACTTTGTCCTTCACGGTGACCACCACCTCGCCCTTGGTGACGCAGCCGGTGGGCACCGGGCCGGACGGCAGCACGCGGACGGTCTTGCCCACCGGTTCGATCGGCACCCAGGTGCAGGCAGTGGCGCTGAGGGTCAGAACGGAAAGCAGCAGAAGGCGCATGGCGGGGACGCTCGTGAAGGTCATTGGGGCGATTCTGCCTGAACAGGCTGAATCGCGGGTGCACAGCCCCCGGGCAGCCGGGCAGGGCCCGGCGCTACGGGGGTGTGGCCGGGCGGGGCCCGGCGCCTTTATTTCACCGGCTTGCCATCGGCGTCGATGATGGTCACTTCGCCCAGGTTCAGCGCGCGCACCGGGGCTTCGGTCTGCTTCAGGTCGCCCACCACCACCCAGGTCAGGGTCTTGGGATCCAGCGTGGCGGCGGCCTGCTGCACCTGGGCCGGGGTCATCGCTTCGATCTCGGCCTTGCGCTTGAACACGTAGTCGTCCGGGCGCTGATAGCGGACGATGCCGCTGATGGTGCCCAGCACCGCGCTGGCGGTCTCGTAGGCGCCCGGCAGGCTCAGGTTCTGGATGTTGCGGATGCGGGTGACCTCGGCCGGCGTGATGGTTTCGGCACCGGAGGCGAAGTCGGCGATTTCCTTCTGCATCTCCTTCATTGCCTCGGCGGTCTTGTCGATCTGGACCGGGGCCACGGCCATCCACGGGCGCTGGCCCAGGGTGCTGCTGGCCATGGTGCGGGCACCGTAGGACCAGTGCTTCTCCTCGCGCAGGTTCATGTTCAGGCGCGAGGTGAAGTCGCCGCCGAGCACGCCGTTGGCGATGTCGAAGCGGGTGGCACCGGCGTCCATGGTGGAAGGCACCACCTGGCCGGCGAACAGGTTGGCCTGCACCGCGCCGGGCTGGTCAATCAGGTACACGCGGGCCTTGGCCGGGCGCGCGACATCCACCGGCGCCTTGGCCTGCGGTGCCGGGGTGCTGCTCTTCCAGTCGCCAAGCTGGCGCTCCAGCAGCGGCACGATTTCCTTCAGGGTGGTGTCACCGACCACGATCAGGGTGCCCTGCTCCGGGCGCAGCCAATCGCGGTGGAAGTCGACCAGGTCGGCGCGGGTCAGCGCCTGGATGTCGGCTTCGTTGCCGCTGCCGGTGAACGGAATGGCGTACGGATGGCCAGCCCCATACAGCAGGGTGGGCAGCACCCGCATGGCCGAGGCGTTCGGGTTGACCTTCTCCTGCTGGATGCCGGCGATCCAGGTGGCCTTGACCCGGTCGATCTCGGCCTGGTCGAAGCGCGGCTGGCGCAGCATGTCCGCGTACAGGGCCAGCGACGGGGCCAGGTTTTCCTTCAGCGCCGACAGGTACACGGCGGCGCTGTCCAGCGTGGCCGATGCACCCAGGCTGGCGCCCAGTGCGTCGGCCGCATCGGCGAACGGCAGTGCGCCCAGCTTGCCAGCGCCCTCGCCCATCAGGTCCATGGTGAAGTTCGCGGTGCCGGACTTGCGGCCCTGGTCGGCGGTGAAACCACCGGGGAATTCATAGCTGAACTGCACCACCGGAATGTCATGACGCTCGGCCAGGATCACCTGCGTGCCGTTCTTCAGCGTGGCGCGGTGCAGCTGCGGGAACTTCAGTTCCGGGAAGGTCTTGGTCTGCGGCACGCCGGTGCTGCGGTCCACCACGGTCGGGCTGGTGCTGAACCTGGGGTCCACGCCCGGCACGGTGAACGACTTGGGGGTGGCCGACGGCAGTTCCGGCAGCGCCACGCGCGCGCCCGGTTCCACCACCAGGGTGTGGTCGCCCACGCCCAGCCACTTGGCACCGGCGGCGCGCACGTCGGCGGCGCTGGCGGCGTCGATGTTGGCCAGCGAACGGCGGAAGCAGCCCGGGTCGCCTTCGAACACGGCGCACTCGGCCAGCGCGTCGGCCTTGCCGCCGAACCCGCCGATGCGTTCGATGCCACGGATGAAGCCGGCGCGGAACGCGGTCTTGCCGCGGCTCAGCTCATCGGCGGTGGGGCCGTCCTTGACCAGGCGGCGCACTTCCTCATCGATGATCGCTTCGACCTTGGCCGGGTCCACGCCCTGCTTGACGGTGGCCATGATCACGAAGTTGGACCCCAGCTGCGAGGTGTAGGCACCGGCGCTGATGTTGTCCACCAGCTTGTCCTGGTGGAGCAGGCGCTGGTCCAGGCGCGAGGACTTGGCGCCGCCCAGTACCTGCGCGAACAGCTGCAGCTGGTCGATGTCGGTGGTGCCGGTCTGGGCGACGTTCCAGACACGGTAGATGCGTGCCTGCGGCACCTTGTCGGTCATGGTTTCGCGCGTGGACGTCTCGCGCTTGGCCACGTTGACCGCCGGCTGGGCCATGCTCGGGCCGGCCGGGATGTCGCCGAAGTAACGGGCGACCTTTTCCTTGGCGGTGGCCACGTCGATATCACCGGCCAGCACCAGCACCGCGTTGTTGGGGCCGTACCAGGTGCGGAACCAGTTCTTGACGTCGTCCAGCGAAGCCGCGTTGAGGTCGTTCATCGACCCGATCACGCCGTGGTGGTACGGGTGGCCTTCGGGGTACATGGAGCGGGTGAGCTTGTCCCACACCTGCCCGTAAGGCTGGTTCTCGCCCTGGCGCTTTTCGTTCTGCACCACGCCGCGCTGTTCGTCGAGCGCAGCCTGGTCGATCGCGCCGAGCAGGTGGCCCATGCGGTCCGATTCCATCCACAGCGCCATGTCCAGCGCGGTGGTGGGGACGTTCTCGAAGTAGTTGGTGCGGTCGGTGTTGGTGGTGCCGTTCTGGCCGGTCACGCCGACCTGCTTGAACGGTTCGAAGTATTCGCCGGCGTGGTTTTCGCTGCCCTGGAACATCAGGTGTTCGAACAGGTGCGCAAAGCCGGTGCGGCCGGCCGGTTCGTCCTTGCTGCCCACGTGGTACCAGATGTTCACCGCCACGATCGGCGCCTTGCGGTCGGTGTGCACCACCACGCGCAGGCCGTTGGGCAGGGTGAACTCTTCAAACGGAATGTCGACCTTGGCGACCTGCGCCGGCTTTGCCATCACCGGGGCCGGGGCGAAGCTGCCCAGGGCGGCGGAAAGCGCTACAGCCAGCAGCGCGGCACGCGGTCGAAGTTGGGAGGCCATTCCGTTTCCTTGGTCATGAAAGTGAAGGGGGATGCTAGCCCGGGACTACGGGTAAAGGCATCGGCCAACAGTCACTCCCTTTGTCAGGGAACTTTCCGGGCGCGTCGCTGACCGCCGCCGCGCCTTCTGCCGCCACCTGAACCCCCGTCCGGACAGTCGCGCAGCCTTGGATCGGACAGGTGTCCGGACAGCGGACACTCTGCGCATCCGACAAAACCCTTTCAAATCAACAACTAAAAGTTGGCACGGGGCCTGCTTATACCCAAGTGCGGAAAGGACGCGATCAAACCAACGCTGACTGCTCGCTGAACACAACGCGGAATCTGAAAATTTCTCTTGCACTCCCAGATTCGGTGTACTACCTTACTACCACACCACTGCTCACCAACACTAAACAGGCCCCGTCATGAACACCAAGACCATCGCAATTGCCATCGCCCTCGCTGCCGGCTCCGCGTTTGTTTCGAACGTGCATGCCGCTTCCGCCATCACCACGCTGCCGACCGTGCAGGTCCGCCCCGCCGCCGACCAGCTGGCCCAGGCCGAAGTCGAACGCACCAGCAGCATCCCGACCCTGGCGCTGGTGGAAGTCCGTCCGACCGCCGGCCAGATCGCCGAATACCGTGCCGAACTGGCCAACAGCCAGCGCGTCACCACCCTGGCCGCCGTTGAAGTCCGCCCGACCGCCGAACAGCGCGAAGCCCTGGCTGCCGAGCAGGACACCCGCAGCACCGATTACATGGGTGCACTGGCCTCCGCCGCCGGCACGATCGCCCGCGACGTGATCATCAACCTGCCGACCCTGCAGGTGCGCCCGTCGCCGAACGACCTGCAGGCCTTCGCGGTTCGCTGAAGCGTACCGACCAACGGTCGGTACCTACCGTAGGGGTGCATGCCGTTTGATTTGTCCGTACATCGAGGGCGCGGCGTAAAATGCACGAATGACCGCCAACCCTACGTTCCATGTTGTGTTGTTCCAGCCGGAAATTCCCCCGAATACCGGCAATGTGATCCGGCTCTGCGCCAACACCGGCGCGCGACTGCACCTGATCGAGCCGCTCGGTTTCGACCTGAGCGACAAGCAGCTCAAGCGCGCCGGCCTGGATTACCACGAGTACGCTCGACTGCAGGTGCATCCGGACCTGGATACCGCCCTGCAGGTGATCGCGCCCAAGCGCCTGTTCGCCCTGAGTACCCGCGGCAGCGTGCGTTATGACACCCAGCAGTTCGAAGACGGCGATGCGTTCCTGTTCGGCCCGGAAACCCGTGGCCTGCCGCAGGACGTGCTGGATGCGTTGCCGCACGGCCGCCGCCTGCGCCTGCCGATGCAGCCGGACAACCGCAGCCTCAACCTGTCCAACACGGTCGCCGTGGTGATGTACGAAGCGTGGCGCCAGAGCGGATTCGCCGGCGGCGCTTAAAACGCGTTGATCCCCGTCAACTCGCGCCCGATCACCAGCTGGTGCACGGTTTCGGTGCCTTCATAGGTGATCACCGATTCGAGGTTCAACGCATGCCGGATCGCCACGTGTTCGGTGGTAATGCCGGCGCCGCCGAGCAGGTCGCGGCACTCCCGGGCGATATCGATCGCCATGCGGCAGTTGTTCCACTTGGCCAGGCTGACCTGCTGCGGCTGCAGCTGCCCGGCATCCTTCAACCGCCCCAGCTGCAGTGAAAGCAGCTGCGCGGTGGTGATGCGCCGGGCCATGTCGGCCAGTTTGATCTGGGCGCTCTGGGTGGCCGCCACCGGGCGCCCGAACAACACGCGTTCCTTGGTGTAGTTCAACGCCTCGTCCAGGCAGGCCACGGCCGCGCCGATCGGGCCCCAGCTGATGCCGTAGCGGGCCTGGTTGAGGCAGCCCAGCGGGCCTTTCAGGCCCTGCACGTTGGGCAGCCGGTTGCGCTCGGGCACGCGCACGTTGTCGAAGAACAGCGCGCCGGTGAGCGAGGCGCGCAGGCTCATCTTGTGCTTGATTTCCTGGGTGGTGAACCCGGCCATGCCCTTTTCCAGCACGAACCCCTGGATGCCGTCTTCGGTATGCGCCCAGACGATGGCGATATCGGCCACCGGGCCGCTGGTGATCCACATCTTGCTGCCGTTGATCACCCAGTCGCCGCCGTCGCGCACCGCGCGGGTCTTCATCGCGGCCGGGTCGGAACCGCCGTGGGCTTCGGTCAGGCCGAAGCAGCCGATCACCCTGCCGGCCGCCATGTCCGGCAACCAGCGCAGGCGCTGTTCTTCGCTGCCGTAGGCGAAGATCGGGTACATGCACAGCGAGCTCTGCACCGAAACGAAACTGCGCAGGCCCGAGTCACCGCGTTCCAGTTCCTGGCAGATCAGGCCGTAGCTGACCGCGTTGAGGCCGCCACCGCCGTATTGTTCCGGCAGGCTGGAGCCGAGCAGGCCAAGCGAGGCGATTTCGGGAATGAGTTCATCCGGGAAGCGGCCCTCGTCAAACGCGTCGCCGATGATCGGCAGCACGCGTTCGTCGGTGAAACGCGCCACCGTGGCCTGCACTGCGCGCTCCTCTTCGGTGAGCAGCGAGCGGACATCGAACAGATCGTACGGATTGAGGGCCATGGGCGGCGACATCGGGGGCAGCAGCAGGACCTCCATTGTGATGCCTGGCCATCAGGGCGGCCAAGGCCGGGCGCAGCACGCTGCCGCCAAGCCACGCAGGGCGTGGCTCTACCGTCTTTGTTGCGGCGCAGCATGAAGTAGCCAACGTCGGCGAACTAGGCGGAAACGGCGTCTACCGGTACCCTGATGCACTGATCCAGCCGTTGCGCAGTGACACGTCGCGCGCGATTCCCAGGCAACCGCCGCCGGCTCCGGCCGGGACGGCACTACCCACGAGTTACGCACCCCCATGAGCGAAGAGACCACTGCCCTGCCCCCGCGTGAAGCCATGGAATTCGACGTGGTGATCGTCGGCGCCGGCCCTGCCGGCCTGGCCACCGCGATCCGCCTGCGCCAGCGCGCCATCGAGGCCGGCCGCGAGCTGTCGGTGTGCGTGCTGGAAAAGGGCTCCGAACCCGGCGCGCACATCCTGTCCGGCGCGATCATGGATACCCGCGCGCTGACCGAACTGTTCCCGGACTGGGCCGAACGCGGCGCGCCGCTGAAGCAGAAGGTCACCCGCGACGAATTCCTGTTCCTCAGCCCGGAAGGCGCGCGCAGCACGCCGCACGCGCTGCTGCCGGAATGCTTCCACAACGAAGGCAACTACATCATCAGCCTGGGCGAGGTCACCCGCTGGCTGGCCCAGCAGGCCGAAGCGCTGGAAGTGGCGATCTTCCCCGGCTTTGCCGCCGCCGAAGTGCTGTACGACGAGAACGGCGCGGTGATGGGCGTGGCCACCGGCGACATGGGCATCCGCAAGGATGGCTCGCACGGGCCCAACTTCGAACGCGGCATGGAGCTGCATGCCAAGTACACGATCTTCGCCGAAGGCTCGCGCGGCCACCT
This sequence comes from Stenotrophomonas sp. SrG, assembly GCF_050031795.1. Classification (NCBI taxonomy): domain Bacteria; kingdom Pseudomonadati; phylum Pseudomonadota; class Gammaproteobacteria; order Lysobacterales; family Lysobacteraceae; genus Stenotrophomonas; species Stenotrophomonas sp. SrG. Next base: position 32,286 of record NZ_JBNBBE010000007.1, on the reverse strand, counting down.
GGGCCGCCAGCTGATCGCCCGCTTCCAGCTCGACGCCGGCAAGGACCCGCAGGCGTACGGGATCGGCATCAAGGAGCTGTGGCAGATCGACCCGGCCAAGCATGAGCCGGGCTTGGTGGTGCACACCGCCGGCTGGCCGCTGGACAGCGATACCTACGGTGGTTCGTTCCTGTATCACGCCGACGGCGGCAAGGTCGCGGTGGGCTTCGTGGTCGGGCTGGATTACCGCAACCCGTGGATGAGCCCGTTCGAGGAATTCCAGCGCTTCAAGACCCACCCGTCGATACGCAAGCACCTGGAAGGCGGCAAGCGCATCGCCTATGGCGCGCGCGCGATCACCGCAGGCGGCCTGTTGTCGCTGCCCAAGACCGTGTTCCCCGGCGGCGCGCTGGTCGGCTGCGAAGCCGGCTACCTCAACGCCAGCCGGATCAAGGGCAGCCACGCGGCGATCAAGACCGGCATGCTGGCCGCCGATGCGGCCTTCGATGCGCTGGTGGCCGATCGCCAGCGCGACGAGCTCAGCGCCTACCCGGCCGCATTCGAAGGCAGCTGGCTGCATGATGAGCTGAAGCAGTCCAAGAACTTCAAGCAGTGGTTCAAGAAGGGCCGCAGCGTGGCCACGCTGATGACCGGTATCGAGCAGTGGCTGCTGCCCAAGCTGGGCATCCGCAACCCGCCGTGGACGCTGCGCCACAGCAAGGCCGACCACGAGTGCCTGGAACCGGCATCGCAGCACACCAGGATCGTGTACCCCAAGCCGGACAACGTGCTCACCTTCGACCGGCTCAGCTCGGTGTTCCTGAGCAGCACCAACCACGAAGAAGACCAGCCTTCGCACCTGACCCTCAAGGACGCGAGCGTGCCGGTGCGGGTCAACCTGGCCGAGTACGCCGGCCCGGAAGCGCGCTACTGCCCGGCCGGGGTGTACGAATTCGTCGGCAGCGAAGGCCACGAGCAGCTGCAGATCAACGCGCAGAACTGCGTGCACTGCAAGACCTGCGACATCAAGGACCCCACCCAGAACATCGTGTGGGTCACTCCGCAAGGTGGCGGCGGGCCGAACTACCCGGCGATGTGATGCGGCTGCCGCGCCGATTGCTGGTGCTGCTGTGCTGCCTGCTGCTGGGCGCGTGCGCACGTACGCCGCAGACGCCCGAGCAGGCGCGGCAGCAGGAACGCCAGCGTGCGTTCGCGATCTGCGGTGGCTGCCACACGGTCACTGCCGGCGGCGTGCACCGCTTCGGTCCCAACCTGCACGGCGTGCTGGGGCGCCGCGCGGGCAGCGTGGCCGGCTATCCCTACTCGCCTGCGATGCAGCGCGCCGACCTGGTCTGGACCGAGCAGACCCTGGATGCGTTCCTGCGCTCACCGGCCACCGTGGTGCCGGGCTCCAGGATGGTCAATGCGACGGCGGATCCGGAGCGCCGGCGGCTGGTCATCGAATACCTGAAGGAACAGCCGTAGGGACACCCCATGGGCGTCTCCGTCTTGATCAGGCACCCCGCGGACACCCATGGGGTGTCCCTACGATTCGTCCAGGCTGGCCAGGTACACCTGCAAGGCGTCCTCGAACGCGCGGATGTCGTCGGCGCTGGCCGTCAGGCCGTGTTCTGGAATCCGCTGCATCAGGTCGCGCGCCTGGGTGGCCAGTGCTTCGGCGCCCAGCGTGCCCAGCCCTCCGACGATACGATGCAGCACCTCCACCGCGGTGTTGCTGTCGCCCATGTCGCGCGCTTCCCAGCCGCGCTGCAGGTCGTCGGCGGTGGCCTGGCGCATGCTGTCGATCAGCACCGTGGCCACGTGTTCGGAACCGAAGCGGCGCACGATCGCCGCGCGCGTGGGCGCCGCCGCAGGCGCGGCTTCCACCGGCGGCGTGGCGTCGCGCACAGCGTCGTCCGCATCGTCCGAGGGCAGCCAGCGGCGCAGCGCCTGGCGCAACGTGGCCAGCGCCACCGGCTTGGCCAGCAGGTCATCCATGCCGGCTTCGCGGCAGCGCTGCACGTCTTCGGCCAGCGCGCTGGCGGTGAGCGCCAGCACCGGCATGCGCTGGCCACTGCCACGTTCGCGGTCGCGGATGCGCCGGGTCAGGGTGTAGCCGTCCATCACCGGCATGCGGCAATCGGTGATGACCAGGTCGAAGTGCGAGGATGCCAGCAACGCCAGCGCGGCTTCGCCATCCACCGCCAGCTCATGCTGCAGGCCCAGCTGCTGCAGCCGCCAGCGCATCAAGGCCTGGTTGGTGGGATGGTCTTCCACCACCAGCACCCGGCGCCGCGCCTGGCCCGGCGGCAGCGGGTCGACATCGCCGCCGGGGCGCTGCTCGTCACGCACGGTTTCCTCACCGGGCACCAGCGGCAGGCTCAACAGCACCTCCACGCGCGTGCCCTCGCCCGGCACGCTGTGCATCTCCAGTCGCCCGCGCATCAACCCCACCAGGCGCTGGCAGATGCTCAGGCCCAACCCGGTGCCCCCGTAGTGGCGGGTGATCGCCACATCGGCCTGGGCAAACGGTTTGAACAGCCGCTCGCGCTGCTCGGGTGAAATGCCGATACCGGTGTCGGCCACCGTCAGCCGCAACGCCTGCGCCATCTCATCATCGCGCTCCACGCTCAATGCGATGGTCACCGCGCCTTCGTTGGTGAACTTGATGGCGTTGCTGAGCAGGTTGAACACGATCTGGCGCAGCCGCATGCCATCGACCAGGTGCTGGTGGGCGACGGCAGGATCGACCTCCAGGCTGAGCGAAAGGTTCTTGCTGGAGGCCTGTGGCGACAGCAGCTGCTGCACGTTGTCGAGCAGGCTGCGCAGCATGACCGGCTGCGGTTCCAGCGGCAACGCGCCGGCTTCGATGCGCGAGTAGTCGAGGATGTCATCCAGGATCTGCCGCAGCATCTGCGCCGAATCCTCGATGACCGCGATGATGCGCCGCTGCTCGCCATCCAGGTCGGTGTGCGACAGCGCTTCGACCATGCCCAGCACGCCACTCATCGGCGTGCGGATTTCGTGGCTCATGGTGGCCAGGAAGTTGGATTTGGCCGCGGTGGCCCGTTCGGCGTCGGACTTGGCGGCGGCCAAGGCATCGGCCTGCGCGCGCGCTTCGGTCACATCCACCCAGTAACCGCTCCACAGCACCACGCCGTGTTCGGCGGCATACGGCAATGCGCGGGTACGCACCCAGCGCACCGCGCCGTGCGGGCTGGTGCGGAACTCCATGTCCAGCGCGGAGAAATCGCGCGCGGCGTCGTGCAGCGCGCGGTTGACCGCCTCGCGGTCGCGCGGGTCGATCTGGTCGACCAGGCGCGTTTCATCGGCGACCACTTCGGCGGTGCTGACCCCGAACATCGACTGCAGGTCGCCGGTGATGTACGGGAACGTCACCCGGCCATCGCTGTCACGGCGCGCCTGGTAGACGATCGCCGGCAGGTTGTCGGTCACTTCCACCAGCCGCTGTTCCAGCCGCCGCCGCATGCCGACCTCGCGGCGCAGCCGCCAGTAGCCCCAGCCATGCACGATGATGCCGGTGAGCAGCACCAGCGACAGCGGCACCGCCCAGCGCGCGACCGAGCGCCAGTCCAGCCCGGTGCGGTATTCGGCCAGCAGCCAGTCGCCCCGGATGGCGGCGTGCTCGCGTGGGGTGAGGTTGGCCAGCACCCGGTCGAAGGTGGTGGCCAGCGGCGCGTACTGGCGTTTGACGGCCAGCGACAGCTGGTCGCTGAAACCCGCCGGCGCGGCCACGTGCAGCTTGGCCGGATACACCTCGCGAACCACACGGTCCACCATCGCCAGGTTGCCCACGTAGGCATCGGCGTCGCCATTGGCCAGTCGCGACAGTGCCTGCTCCACGCCGCGCGCCGGCACGATGCGCGCCTTGGGTGCGTACTGGAGGATGTAGCCGCGCAGGCGCTCGGGGTCGGAGAGCAGGATGCTGCGCCCGTCCAGGTCGCCCAGCCCCAGTACCGAACGGCTGTTGTTCGGGGTGACGATCACGTTGGGCACGCTGATGAAGGGCTGGCTGAAGACCCAGTCATCGCCCAGGTAATGCGCATCGTTCGGCATGCCCATCACCGCATCGACATCGCCGCGGCGCATCTGCTCGCGCACCTCGAACCAGTCGTGCGCGGGCACGCGGTTCAGCTGTGCCCCGACCATGCGCAGCTGGCGCAGGTAATCGCCGGCCACCCCGCTGGGTTCGCCGGCCGCATCGATGAACGACAGCGGCGCCCCGTTCGGCGCATAGCCCATGCGCAACGGGGTGGCCAGGATGCGGCGTTCGGCCTCGCCCAGGATCAGCCGCGACTGCGCCGACCACTGCAGTGGCGGCAGCCAGCGCTTGTACAGCGCCTCGCGCTGCGCGGCGGTCACGGTGGACAGCGCGCTGTCGAGCGCTTCGGCCAGCGGCTGGCGGGCATTGGGCACGCCGAAGTGGAGGCGCTCGGGCGGCAGGTCGCTGGGCCGCAGCAGGGCGATACCGTCAATGTCCTGCTCGCGGATCAGGGTGCTGGCGACGTGCGCATTGCCGATGTACACATCGGCCTTGCCCTGGGCCACCATCGCCAGCGCGGCCCGGGTATTGGGCGCGGTCACCTGGCGGGCGGCGGGGAAGCGTGAACGCACCTGGTTGCTGGTGAGGAATTCCTGCTCGGTGACCACGCGCAGCCCGGACAGGTCCGGGTCGCTTGAGGTCCGGGTATCGCCCACCCGGCCCACCAGGGCCAACGGCGCATCGGCGTAGGAGCCGGTGTAGACCATGCAGCGGGTGCGGTCCGGGGTGAGGGTGATGTTCATCACCACGTCGACCTCGCCCCGGCATGCCGCATCCAGCACGTCTGCCCAATCGCGATACACCCGCACCTTCACCCGCACGCCGAGCTGCCGGGTCAACAACATCAGGTAGTCGTAGCCGAGTCCATCGGGGCGGCCGTTGTGCATGAATTCGAATGGTGGCCAGCCGCTGTCGTACAGCCCCAGTAAGATGGTAGGGTTCCGGTCGATCCATTCAGCCTGGCGCGGTGACAGCGACGGTGCAGGCGCCGGAGCCGCGATGGCGCCCAGCGCGATCACCAGGCCCAGCACGACCAGCCAGCGGACAACCGAGGTACGCATGCTGTCAGTTCTCCCAGGAGTGATCCGCCCACCGCGACGTGCCCCGAGGGGCCGCTGCCTTAACGGCCATACTATTCCATGAGCTTGCGCATAATCATCGCCGACGACCACCCGGTGGTCCGCATCGGCACCAAATCCGTGATCGAATCCAGTGGCGTGGGCCACGTGGTGGCCGAAGCCAGCAGCGTGGATGAGCTTTTGGCCGTGCTCAAGGTCAAGGAGTGCGACGTGCTGGTCACCGATTACTCCATGCCCGGCGGCGGCCAGCCTGACGGTTTTGCCATGATCGGCCAGGTCCGCCGTCACTATCCGGACCTCCCGGTGCTGATGCTGAGCGTCTCCAACAACCTGGCGATCCTGCGCATGGTGGTTGGCACCGGCGTGCTCGGGCTGGTCGACAAGACCTCGTCGATGGAAGAACTGCCGGTGGCGATCCAGACCGTGCACCGCGGCCAGCCGTATGTCAGCCGGACCTTGAAGAAACGCATCGACAAGATCGGCACGGAGGGCATGGGCGACGATCGCGCACGCGCGCTGTCGCCCCGTGAAGTGGAAGTCCTGCGCCTGCTGGGCAGCGGCCTGATCGTCAAGGAAATCGCCGCGAAACTGCACAAGAGCGTGAGCACCATCAGCCGGCAGAAAGGCGATGCCATGCTCAAGCTTGGCCTGGACAATGACGCCGATCTGTTCGATTACATCAAGATCCACCGCTTCTGAAGGTGCGTCACCGACCCATGCCCTGTTTGCCGACACTACCGTTTCAATGACGAACACCGATCACCGCGTGCAGGGCCTGGACAACGATGACGTCGCCGCAGATTGGCCTGCAATCGACGACGCCGAACTTGCGTGGCTGCGCGGGCACTATCCGGTGCTTGAGGGCGACTGCCACGTGGTGTGGCACAGCCCGCGACCGTTTTCAGCGGCCGCGCTGGTGGAGTGCGGACCACGGCGCTGCTTCATCAAACGCCACCATCGCCGCGTGCGCACGGCCGACGTGCTGGCCGAAGAGCACCGTTTCATCGCGCATCTGGCCGCTGCCGGACTCCCGGTCGTGCAGGTCCTGCCGGCCTGCGATGGCGCCACCGCGATCGCCCATGGCGACTGGACCTACGAACTGCACGCGCAGGGTGACGGCCATGACCTGTACCGCGACAGCCCCTCCTGGACACCGCTCGGCGATGCCGCGCAGGCACGCACTGCCGGGGCGATGCTGGCCCGACTGCACCTTGCATCGGCCAGCTACCCCGCGCCCCAGCGCAGCACGCACCTGCTGGTGGCGCGCGATGACCTGATCCGCGGCCGTGATCCGCTTTCACTGCTGAAGCGCGAGCTGCCCGACCGACCGGGGCTGGCCAGCTACCTGTCGCGCCAGCACTGGGAACACGACCTGCAGCGCGCGGTGCTGCCCTGGCACGCGGCCCTGGGCGAGCGCCTGGCCGCCGAGCCGGTGCTGTGGGGGCACAACGACTGGCACGTCTCCAACCTGCTCTGGCACGGCCACGGCGCCACGACGTCGATCGCCACCGTCTTCGATTTCGGCCTGGCCTCGCCGACCAGCGCCCTGTTCGACCTGGCCACCGCGATCGAGCGCAATGCCATCGCGTGGCTGGATGCAGGCGGCGATGGCCCGGTGGCGCATGCCGATATCGCGCTGGCGCTGCTGGCCGGCTACCGCCAGGTACGGCCGCTGGGGGCCACCCAGGTGCACCTGCTGGCCGACCTGCTGCCGGTGGTGCACCTGGACTTCGCCCTTTCGGAAGTGGAGTACTTCCAAGGGGTTACCAGCTCTCCGGCCAACGCCGACGTGGCGTACCACACGTTCCTGCTGGGCCATGCCGACTGGTTCGCCAGCCGCCCGGGCCGGGCCCTGCTGGATGCCCTGCACGCCGCTGCCTGAGCCACCGGGGTCGCAACGGCGGCCGATTGGTGTGAAACTAGCCACTGAAGCGGGGGTGCCTGGCGTTGCCAGGCTGAGAGAGTCCCTTGGAACCTGATCCGGTTTGCACCGGCGTAGGGAGCTTGAGCAGCGAGCGCATCCCCCATTGCGGGCCGGTGCGCCTGCGCGCCGTCGCTTCGTCTCCTCTGGCTGATGACGAATCGAATGAACCGCTGCTACCGCCTCACGCTGTTGACCGCCGCCCTCTGCGCCGCCCTGCCGCTGTACGCCAGTGACGCCGCCAGCGCCGCGGGCGAGCGCTCGCCCACCGACCTGGCCGGCATCCGCGTACAGGCGCGCAAGCCCGCCGCGCCGCTGGCGCCCTCGAGCAGCTTCGGCAGCGCGGACTGGAAGAACACCCCGGCCTCGGTGAACGTGCTCGACAGCGCCTTGCTGGACCGCCTGCAGGTGCGCACCCTGTCCGAGCTGGCCCGGCACGACGCCTCGCTGGGCGACAGCTACGCACCGGTGGGCTATTACCAGAACATCGCCATCCGCGGCTTCGCGCTGGACCCGGCCACCGGCTACCGCTTCAATGGACTGTCCATCGCCGGCGAACAGCGGCTGGCGCTGGAAAACGTGCAGCAGGTGGAAATCCTCAAGGGTGAGGCCGGGTTGGCCGCTGGCGTGATGGCGCCGGGCGGGATCATCAACTACGTCGGCAAGCGTCCCGCCGATGTGCGCAACGTCACCCTGGCCACCGATTCGGAAGGCTCGCGCTACGCGGCGGTGGACCTGGGCGGCTGGCTTACCCCGCGCTTCGGGCTGCGCTTCAACGCGGCCTGGGATGACACCTCGTCCTACATCGAGCATGCCGACGGCCGCCGCAACTTCTATTCGCTGGCCGCCGACTGGCTGATCGGCGAACACGGCAAGCTGGAAGTGGATGCCAACTACCAGACCAGCGCGCAGCGTTCGGCGTCCGGTTACCAACTGCTGGGCGGCAGCGAACTGCCGCGCGGCGTGGACCGCAGCCGCATGCTGGGCCACCAGCCGTGGCAGCAGCCGGTGGGCATCGACAGCACCAACCTCACCGCGCTGCATACCTACGATTTCAGCCCGGCCTGGCAGTCGCGCGTGTCGGTGGGCCACAGCCGCTCGGTGATCCAGGACAACGTCGCCTTTGCGTACGGCTGCTACTACGCTGCTGGCTGCGCCGATGGCAGCGTGCCGGGCAACTACTTCGCGCCCAACGGCGACTACGACATCTACGATTACCGCAGCCCCGACGACGTGCGCCGCAATGACGAGGCACGCGGCGAACTGCGCGGCCGCTTCAGCACCGGCGCGGTGGAACACGAACTGTCGGTGGGGCTGAGCGCGTTCCACCGCACCGTGGACAAGCGCCAGAACGTCAACGAGTACGTGGGCACGGCCAACATCGGCGATGCGCAGGTGCCGGTGTTCGATCCCTCGCCGCTGCAGCCGGGCCCGTCCGCGCGGCGCCTGGACAGCTGGCAGCGCGCGGTGTTCGCGCTGGACCGCATGCACTTCGGCGATGACTGGCAGTGGCTGGCCGGCGGCCGCTACGTGCGCCTGGATGAGCGCGCCTACGACAAGCGCGGCACCCCGGAACGGCACAGCCGGCTGTCGCAGTTCCTGCCGCAGACCGCACTGGTGTGGCAGGCCACCGAACAGCTGAACGTGTACGCCAGCTACGTGGAAGGCCTGTCGCTGGGCCAGGAAGCGCCGTTCTGGACCTCCAACGGCAGCACCTTCCTGCCGGCCATGCAGTCGCGCCAGCGCGAGCTGGGGGTCAAGTACGCCGCCACCGACAGCCTGATGCTGGGCGCTGCGGTGTTCCGCACCACCCAGCCGTTCCAGTACGCCAAGCCGGACGCCAGCGAGGCCGGCTTCACCTTCGTGCAGGAAGGTACCCAGGCCCACACCGGGCTGGAGCTTACCGCCAATGGCCAGGTCACCGAGCGGCTGGCGCTGAACGCCAGCGCCAGCGTGCTGCAGGCGCGCGCGCGCGATGCCGGCACCGCGTTCTACGACGGCCAGCAGCTGGTCAACGTGCCCAAGGTGCGTGCGGCCGTGCGCGTGGACTATGCCCTGCCGTTCGTGGCCGGTTTGGCGGTGAGTGGCGGCTGGCGCTATGCCTCGTCCAATGCGGCCACGGTGGACGGCAGCGTCAAGGCACCCTCGTATTCGGTGTTCGATGCCGGTGTGCGCTTCCAGCACGCGCTGCGCGAGCATCCGGTGACCTGGACGCTGTCGGTGGACAACGTATTCGACCGCTTCTACTGGCGTGACACCGGCAGCAGCTATGGCGATTACTACCTGTTCGCCGGTGCACCGCGCCAGGCGCGCCTGTCGGTCACCTTCGGCCTGTGAGCGCGCTCCTGCTCGAATGGAGCGCCGTCGCCGCCAGCCTGCTGGGGGTGTGGCTGATGGCCAAGCGCCGCGTACTGGCGTGGCCGGTGGGACTGCTGGCGGTGGGCCTGTATGCGGTGGTGTTCATCGAAGCACGGCTGTATTCGGACACCCTGCTGCAGGTCGCTTTCGGCGGTTTCCTGCTGTACGGCTGGCTGAGCTGGCACCGGCATGCCGAGCAGGATGGCGCGATCGTGATCGTGCCGCTGCCGCGACGGCAGCTGCTGCGTGACCTGGGCGTGGGCATCGCCTTCGGCATCGCGTTGGGCGCGGCCATGCACACCTGGACGGATGCCGCGCTGCCGTGGCTGGACGCGATGCTGGCCGCGCTCAGCCTGGTGGCGCAGTGGTGGCAGGCACGCCGGCACGTGGCCACCTGGTGGCTGTGGATCGTGGTGGACGTGGTCTACGTGGGCATGTACCTGGCCAAATCGCTGGACATCACCGCCGGGCTGTACCTGGTGTTCGTCGGCCTGGCCGTAATGGGCCTGCGCGCGTGGTCGGCCGCGGGCCATGCCGGGGCGGCACTGAAACCGCGCTAGGCTTGCGTGGATGAACCAGACCCCCGAACTGCTGCGCCGGCTGCTGCGGGCCAAGGACCACATGGACCGCGCCCCGCACGAGGCGTGGCCGGTGGCGCGGCTGGCGCAGGTCAGCGCGGTGTCGGAAGCTTACTTCGCGCGGCAGTTCCGCCAGGCGTTCGGGCTGCCGCCGCACCGCTACCTGCTGACGCGGCGCATTGAACGCGCGGTGGCACTGTGCCGCGACACCGAGCTGCCGATCACCGAGATCGCGCTGCAGACCGGCTGGAACAGCCTGGGCACGTTCGGGCGGATCTTCCGCGACATCACCGGGCAGAGCCCGGGCGAGCTGCGTACAAGCCTGGCCGCCGGCACCGCCGCGCAGGCGCCGGAATGCATCGCGCGCGCGGCCGGCCGGCCCGATCTCAAGACCTCAGTTTCGGAGAAGCGGCTGGGCGGCGGGACCGGTAAAAAGGACCCACCAACAACGGAGGTCCCATGAACCAGGGTATTGAAACGGTCGGCCTGTACGTGCGCGACCAGGAAGAAGCACTCGCGTTTTACGTCGGCAAGCTGGGCTTTGTGGTGCACACCGATGCCGGCAATGGCGATTACCGTTGGCTCACCGTGCAGCACCCCGACCAGCCCGGTTTCCAGCTGGGTCTGTTCCGGCCCGGCCCGCCGGTGCACGACGCGGCCACCGCACAGGCGCTCAACGCGCTGGTCGCCAAGGGCGCAATGCCGCCGCTGGTGCTGACCGTGGATGACTGCAAGGCGGTCTACAAACAGTGGTCAGCGGCCGGAGTGGAATTCAACCAGGAACCAGTGGAGCGTTACGGCACGGTGGATGCAGGCTTCCGCGATCCGTCCGGCAACGGCTGGAAGCTGATCGAACGCGCCGCCACCGCCGGCGCGTAATGCCTCAGTCGAGCAGAAAGCGCATCGCCCCGGTGCCCCGCGCCGGGTCGGGTCGGTGGAGCATCGGTCATGGGCGCGGCAGTGGGGTCGGCCGGGAGTATTGGTAGCTGGGGTTACGTGCCCATGACATGCGCGCGACGGGCGTTCCGTCGCGCGCACGTGTCATTTCCTCAATGCGCGCCGTGCGTGGAGCGGTGGCGGAACCTGCGCGACATCCATTCGCCGAGGTCATCCATCACGGTGAATGCCGCCGGGATCACGATCAGGCTCAGCAGCGTGGAGGTGATCAGGCCGCCGATCACGGCAATCGCCATCGGTGCGCGGAAGCTGGAATCACCGGCGAAGCCCAGCGCGATCGGCATCATGCCGGCGCCCATCGCCAGGGTGGTCATGATGATCGGCTGCGCACGCTTGCGGCACGCATCGATGAGCGCGTCATGCTGGCTCATGCCCTGTTCGTCTTCGGCCATCACCGCGTAATCCACCAGCAGGATGGAGTTCTTGGTGGCGATGCCGATCAGCATCAGCAACCCGATCAACGCCGGCAGCGAGAGCATGTTCTGGGTGATCAGCAGCGCACCGAACGCACCGCCGGCACACAGCGGCACCGCCGCCAGGATGGTGACCGGCATCAGCGCGTGGTTGAACAGCAGCAACAACACCATGTAGATGCAGATCAGGCCGGCGGCCATCGCCAGCATGAAGCCGATGAACAGCTCCACGAACACTTCGGCATCGCCGGTGTTGAGGAAGGTCACGCCCGGCGGCAGCTGCTTGACGCTGGGCAAGGCCTGCACTTCGGTCATCACATCGCCCAGCGGGCGGCCGTTGAGTTCGGCGGTGAGGGTCACGTTGCGCTGGCGCTGGTAGCGCGAGATCTGCGACGGGCCACTGCCCTGGCGGATCTCGGCCACCGCCGCCAGCGGCACCGGGCCATCGCGGCCGGGCACGCGCAACTGCCCGATCAGCGCCGGATTGGCCAGCGTGGCCTCGGCGAAGCCGACCCGGATCGGCACCTGGCGATCGGGCAGGTTGAGCTTGGCCAGGCGCTGCTCGTAGTCGCCGGCGGTGGCAATGCGCGCGGCTTCGGCGATGTCCTGCGTGGCCACGCCGAGGTCGGCAGCGCGTGCGGCGTTGGGCACGATCTGCAGTTCCGGGCGCAGCAGCGACGCGGTGGAGGTCACGCTGCCCAGGCCCTGGATACCGCGCAGGTCGCGCTCCAGTGCGGTGGACGCGTCCTGCAGGCGCTGCGGGTCGTCACCGGACAACACCAGCTGCAGCAGGTTGCCCGGTTCGGAGCTGACATAGCTCACGCGCACGCCAGGCAGGTTGGCCAGGCGCTCGCGCGCATCGCGTTCCAGCGCGCGCTGGTCGCGGTCGCGGTCATCGGCCACGCCCCAGTCCAGGATCAGCGTGGCCTTGCGCGGTTCGCCCACGCCGGTGGCGCTGGGGTCGCCCAGGTCGAGCACGGCGCCCACGGCGGTGTAGACCTGCTTCAGCTCGGGCATGTCCTTGAGCAGCGCACGCGCACGTTCGGCCACGGCCACGGTTTCCTGCAGGCGGGTGCCCGGTGGCAGCTCCAGATTGAGGTTGCTGCGGCCCAGGTCGGACTGCGGAATGAAGGTGGCCGGGATCAACGGGACCAGCGCCAGCGAGCCTACGAACATGGCGAAGGCCAGCCACAGGGTCCAGCCGCGGTGGCGCAGTGCCTTGTCCACCCAGCCCAGGTACCAGCCCATCAATTTCGATTCGGGCTTCTCCTCACCGTGCGGCTTGAGCAGGTAGGCGGCCATCATCGGCGTGAGCAGGCGCGCCACCAGCAGCGAGAACAGCACGGCGGTTGCCGCGGTCCAACCGAATTCGCGGAAGAACTTGCCGGCGATGCCGGGCATGAATGCCACCGGTACGAATACGGCGGCCAGGGTCAGCGAGGTCGCGATCACCGCATTGCCGATTTCGCCGGCGGCTTCGCGCGCGGCCTCCAGCGGCGGCTTGCCCATGCGCAGGTGGCGCACGATGTTTTCGATTTCCACGATCGCATCGTCCACCAGGATGCCGACCACCACCGACAGCGCCAGCAGGGTGATGATGTTGAGCGTGAAGCCGAAGAAGTACATCACCGCGAAGGTGGGGATGATCGACAGCGGCAGCGCCAGCGCCGATACCCAGGTCGCGCGCCAGTCGCGCAGGAACAGCCACACCACCAGCAGGGCCAGCAGCGCGCCCTCCCACAGCATCGTCATCGACGAATCGTAGGAGCGGTGGGTTTCGTCGATGGCGGTGGTGACCAGGCGGAAGTCGATGCCCGGGTGCTCGGCCTTTATCTTGTCCAGCGCGTCATGCACGCCGGCTTCCACCTTCACTTCGCTGGAACCGCGGGTGCGCGACATCGAGAACGCCACGACCTTCTCGCCGTCCAGCAACGCCGCTTCCGTGGGGTCGGCCGCAGCGTCGGTTACCGTGGCCAGGGTGGACAGCCGGACCGCGCGGCCGTCGGGCAGCGCGATGGAGTAGTCGCGCAGCGCCTGCGCGTCACCGACCGTACCCAGGGTGCGGATGGTCTGCTGCGCGCCTTCGATCTCTGCCTTGCCGCCGGCGCGCTCGACCTGGATGCGCGCCAGTTGCTGCGAGACATCACCGGCGGTGATGCCCATGGCGATCAGGGCGTTGGGGTCCAGGTCCACGCGCACCTGGCGCTGCACGCCGCCCACGCGGGTGACCCGGGCCACGCCCGGCACGCCGTACATCGCACGCGAGATGTCGCGGTCCACGAACCAGCTGGCCTCGTCCGGGGTCATGTGCGGGGCGACCAGCGCGTAGGTCATCAGCGAACCGCCGATATCGACCTTGGAGATCACCGGCTCCTGGATGTCCTGCGGCAGGTCGGTGCGGATGCGGGTGACCGCATCGCGGGTATCGTCGAGCGCGGTGGCCAGGTCGGCCTCGAGCTGGAATTCGATGGTGGTGGTGCTGACGCCTTCGCTGACCGAGGAGATCACGCGCTTGACGTTGTTGACCGTGGCCACCGAGTCCTCGACCTTGCGGGTGACCTCCGCCTCCAGCTGGCTGGGCGAGGCGCCCGGCTGGGTCACGGTGACCGTGGTCATCGGGAAGGCGATGTCGGGGAAGCGGGCGACCGGCAGCTGGTAGAAGCCCCACAGGCCGGCCACGCACAGCACGAAGAAGATCAGCAGCGCGGGTAACGGGCGCTTGATTGCCCAGGCGGAGACATTCATTTCGCGGCCGCCTTGGCATCGGCCACCACGCGCACGCGATCGCCTTCGCCCAGGAAGCCGGCACCGTCCACCACCACGCGGTCGCCAGCCTTGACACCTTCGAGGATGGCGGTACGGCCCTGCACCGCCTGGCCGGTGCGCACGCGCAGGCGCGCGGCCTGCTGCTTGTCGTTCACCGTGAACACATAGCTGTGGCCATCGCGCTGCACGATCGCGGCGGTCGGGAGGGTCAGCACCGGGCCCTCGCCGGTGACGATACGGCCTTCGACGTACACCCCCGGCTTGAGCGTGCCCGGCTCGGGCAGGTCGGCATACAGTGTTCCGGTGCGGGTCTGCGCGTCCACGCCGGGGGTCACCGCACGGATGCGCCCGGTGACCACGGCACCGGCATACGGCAGCTCCACCGTGTTGCCCACGGCCACGCCGGTGAGCTGGTCTTCGGGCAACTCGGCGCGCCATTCCAGGCGGCCGTCGCGGATCAGGCGCAGCAGCTCGGTGCCGCCCGACACGACCTGCCCGGGCTGCACAAGACGCTTGGAGATCAGACCATCGGCCGGCGCGCGCAGATCGGCGAAGTCGCGGCGCAGCTTGGCCGCGTCACGTGCCGCACGGGCGGTGGCGGTCTGTGCTTCTGCATTGATGCGGTTGGCGCGCAGCTCGTCCAGGCTGCTTTCGCTGATCAGCTGCTGCGCGGCCAGCTTGGCGCTGCGCTCGTAGTTCATCCGCGCCAGGTCCTGCGCCGCCTGCGCCTGCTTCAGCGAGGCGTCGGCCTGGGCCAGTTCGCTGTCCAGCGTGCGGTGGTCCAGCTGCAGCAGCACCTGGCCCTGTTTGACCCACTGGCCGACGTCCACCGGCAGTGCAGTCACGCGCTGGCCGCTGATTTCGACGCCAAGCTGCATTTCCTCATACGCGGAGACCGGGCCGGAGACCAGCACCGTGCGCGCCATGGTCTGCTGCTGCACGGTGGCCAGCGAAACCGGCAGCGCGGAGCTGGCGGCCGCTGCCTCCGCTTCGGCTTTTTCGTCCTTGCCGCCGCATGCGGTGACCAGGGCGAGGGTGAGCAGGAGCAGTGAACTGCGGAGAAGAGGTGCACGCATGGAGGAGCTTCCGTGTCGAAACCGCGGGAACAGGGGAAAGGGAAAACGAATCAGGGTGTTCGGGCCAAGCGCAGTTCTATGCCGTCGAGCATCAGGCCGAGGCCTTGTTCGAAGCGCGTGTCGAAATCGACCTCGCTCCAGACCTCACGGGCGTCCCAGCAGTGCGGGAAACGCGCTTCGGCCAGGGCCATGAAGGCCTCGCCCAGCGCTTCCATGCTGCCGTCGCCGGGCCAGGACTGTTCTTCGATGACAAAGCCCATCGCGTAATACACAAGGTCCATCGAGGCAGTCGCGGCGAACCGCACCGACGCACCGGCGCCGACCAGCGCGGCGATGCTGGCCTCGCCCACCCGCAGCACGTTCTCGGTGGCCAGGAAGGTGCCTGCATACACCCGGGCACCATCGCGACGGGCCTTGAACGCAACCCGGAACTCGCGGGCGATCTGCAGCAGGGTCTGCCGCCAGGGCTGGCCTTCGGGAATGTCGCGGGCCACGTCGACAATCATGGCGTCGGCCATGGCATCGACCAGCGCCTGCTTGCTCTTGAAGTGCCAGTACAGCGACGGCGCGCGGATGCCCAATGTGCAGGCCACCTTGCGCAGGGTCACGCCCTCCATGCCGGCCTCGTCGAGGATCTTGAAGGCAGCCTCGACGATGTTGTCCCGGGCGATGGGTTGGCGCACTGGGGGCTTCTACCTAACGTTGTTAGGGGGCGAATCTAACAGTGTTAGGTTTACTTGTGCAAGGAACGGCCCCGTCGCGCTTCGTGGGCGCCGGGCACCGCGAGGACACGCATGGCGTGCCCCTACGGGTGGGGCCGGATGCGGCGCGACGCGTGGCATACTCCGCCGACTTTCCCTCCGGCCGCAGGTGCGCCTGCTCCACTGGTCCGCCGCCATGCCCTGGCTTCCGGTTCGTCATGCATCCGCGCACGTCACGAACAGGAGCCGCGCCGGTTTCTGCCGACCGCTGCTGATTGGCCTGCTGGCCCTGCTCGGCGCGCTGCCGTCGGCGCAGGCGCTGTCGCCGGACCGGGCGCTGTCCCAGTTGCGGCATGACCGCTGGACCCCGGACAACGGAGCACCGGCACAGATCTTCTCCATTGCCCAGACCCCCGACGGGCTGCTCTGGCTGGGTTCGCGGCAGGGTCTGTACCGCTTCGATGGCGTGCGCTTCGAGCGGATCACCACGGCCGGCGGCAAGCCGCTGATCGATGACGACGTGTTGAGCCTGCTGGCCGAGCCCGACGGCTCGCTGTGGGTGGGCTATTTCAACGGCGGCATGAGTCGTCTCGGCGGTCCGCATCCCGGGCAGTACGCGTACCAGCGCGAAGATGTCCCACTGGGTTCGGTGATGGGCTTCGCGCGCGACAGCACCCGCCGTCTGTGGGCGATCACGGCGGCGGCGGTGGTCTGGCTCGACCCCGCCAGCGATACCTGGAAAACCGCGCAGGACCAAGGGATCGATCCGGCGTGGCGACCGGAGCGCCTCTTTGCCGACCGCCAGGGCGGTCTCTGGCTGGCGTACTCGGTCGGCAACACCTTCGGCATCGCGCATCTGGCGCCGGGCGCCGCGCGGTTCCAGGCCTACCCCAAGCCGGTGCAGATTCCCTATTTCGACCAGGCCGCCGACGGCACGCTGTGGGCGGTGGACTATTGGGGCGCGCGTCCGCTCGCCCAGGCCGATCCCGACCCGCGCCATGCACGGGCCACGGTCAGCTGGCTCGATCCCGCCTTCAAGGGCGCGGGGCTGCGTTTCGACCGCGATGGCGGCATGTGGCTCAGCACCGCCGGCGGAATCGCGCGCGTGCGCGATCCGAAGGTGCTGCGCGCCCCTGGCAGCGGCAACCTGCCGGCGCCGATTGAATACTTCGGCACGCAGCAGGGCCTCAGCTCCGAGGTGGTGTGGACGCTGTTCGAGGACCGCGAGGGCAGCCTCTGGGCCGGCACGGCCAACGGGCTGGACCGCTTCCGCGGCAATGCACTGGCGGCGATATCGCTGCCACGCCGGGAGCAGTCTTTCTCGATCGCGGTGGACAAGGCCGGACGGCTGCTCGCCGGGAACCCCGACGGCAGCCCGATGTGGGTCACGCCTGATGCCAGCCAGCCGAGTGGCGCCCGTGTGGTCGACCTGGGTGGCATGAAGATGGATGGGGTAACGGCCCTGCACCGCGACGGCAGCGGTACGCTGTGGGTCGGCAGCGGCGGTGGCCTTTTGTCACGGGTGGGACCCGCCGGCCTGGAGAACGTGGCATTGCCGCCGGAGCTGCAGGGCAGCGGCATGATCGGCATGCTGGCCAGCGACCGCGCCGGCGGCCTCTGGGTAAGCCGGCTCAATGGCGGCCTGCTCCGGCTGTACAACGGCACGTGGGAAGGCCAGAACGCAAAATACGGCCTGCAACCGGGGGTAATGCCACGCGCGCTGGCCGAAGACGCGCAGGGCCGCATCTGGTCCGATGCCGGGCAGACCATCCGCGTGTTCGAAAACGGCAAGCGGCGCGACTTCACGGATGACGGCCCGGGCATCGGTCGAATCGCCCTGTTGCAGGCGCACGGCGACGACCTCTGGATCGGCGCCGCGCAGGGCGTGGCGGTGCGCAGTGGCGAGGTGTTCCACCGCCTGCTCGGCCAGGGCGGGGAGCGCTTCGAGCGCACCACCGGCATCGTGCTGCTGCCCGATGGCGAGCTGTGGCTGGGCGGCGGATCGAGCTTGAGCCGGGTGCCGCCCGCAGAGGTGAAGCGCTGGCGCGCCGATCCCTCCCATGCGGTGGCCTTCGAACGGTTCGGCGTGCTCGACGGCCTGCGCGGCAGCACCGAGCAGAACGGTGGCGTGCCCTCGGTGCTGAGCGATGGCCAGGGCCGCATCTGGTTCGCGACCAACCGCGGCGTGCATTGGATCGACCCGCGCGCCATCACGCGCAATCCTGCGCCCGCTCCACTGCCGCCGACGCTGCTGGGCGTGCAGGTGGACGACAAGGCGCTGCCACTGTCCCCGCACCTGCGCCTGCCCGCCGGCAGCCGCGACCTGCGCGTGGACTACACCGCGCCGGCACTGCGCATTCCCGAACGCGTGCGATTCCGCTACCGGCTGGATGGGGTGGACGACGCCTGGCATGACGCGGGAACGCGCCGGCAGGCGCTGTACAGCCGGCTGGAACCCGGCGGCTACCGCTTCCGGGTGATCGCCAGCGACGACGCCGGCACCTGGTCACCGCAGGAAGCATCGTTCAACGTCACCGTGTTGCCCGCGTTCTGGCAGACCGGTTGGTTCATCGGCGCGGTGGCGTTGGTCGCGGCCGCGCTGGTCTGGCTGTTCGTGCGCTGGCGCGTGGCCGTGGCGCGCCTGCGCGTGCAGCGCGTGTACCGGGCGCGGGTGGGCGAGCGCGAGCGCATCGCGCGCGACCTGCACGACACCCTGCTGCAGTCGGTGCAGGCGCTGATGATGCGGGTGGAATCCTCTCGCAGGCGGTTGCTGCTGGGCGACACCGCTGCCGCCGATGCCGGCCTCGTGCAGGCGCTGCAGGAGGCCGAATCGGGGCTGGTCGAAGGGCGCGACCGCATCCGCGCGCTGCGCCGTGACGAGCTGGCGTTCGACGATCTGGAGACGGCGGTCGCTACGCTGCCGGCGCAGCTGGAACTGCCGCCGGAAACCGACTGGTCAGTGGAGGTGCGTGGCGGACCGCGCCGCTGGCGCCATCCGGAACTGGACGAGGTGTACCAGATCGTGCGCGAAGCAGTGGCCAATGCCAGCCACCACGCCAGTCCGTCGCGCATCGTGGTGCGCATCACCTATGGCCTGCTGCACACCACCGTGGAGATCGAGGACAACGGCTGCGGGATCCAGGAGGACGTACTCGCGCGCGGCGGCAGCGACGGGCACTGGGGGCTGCCGGGCATGCACGAGCGGGCCGCGCTGTGCGGTGGCACGCTCGCGCTGGCCGCGCTTCCCGGTGGCGGCACCCGCATCAGGCTGAAGCTGCCGCGTTGGCGGGTGACACGCGGCGTCAGGGATCGGCGCTGAAGGGAATGCGTGCCAGCAGTTCGCGGGTACTCAGGATGGCGTGGGCGTAGGTCGGGCCGTTGATGTCGTGCGCGGCATGCATGGCGGCCTGGCTGAAGGCCGCGGTCGCATCACGCACCAGGGTGACGTGGTACCCCAGTTCACTGGCGAAGCGTGCGGTGGTTTCGATGCACGTGTTGGCGATCAGGCCGACCACGATCACGTGGGTGACGCCGTGCTGTTTCAGCAGCAGGTCGAGGTCGGTGTTGGCAAAGCCACTACCGCCCCAGTGTTCCTTGACGATGATGTCGTGGGGCTCGGGCGCGAAATCGGGGTGCCACTCCCCGCCCCACCCGTCACGTGCGAACACCTGTGCCTGCGATGCGCCGCGCTGGTAGGGCGTGGGGTGCTTCCAGCTTCCCAGGTCGTCGGGCGTGGCGCGGTGGTGCGGCACGATGAACAACGGCCAGCGCGCGCAGTGCACCGCGTCGCGGATGCGGCGCAGGTTGGCGTGCAGGTCGACGGCGCTGGCCACCTCGGCCACCGAGGGCCAGAGCTTGCCGCCTTCGGCAAGGAAGTCGTTGTAGGGGTCGACGAACAGCAGGGCGGTATGCCCGGCAGGGTAGGCAGGTGCGCTGGCGCTCATGGTGCGGCGGCTCCCGGGCCGAGGGACGTCCCTTCATGCCCAGCGTCGGGCACCCTAATACGGTTGTCGTGGCGTGTTCCGGCCATGCCGGCGCCCCCCATTCGGGGGCGTCGGCCACGCACACCCGGCACCCTTGCGCTGGACCGCGCCACGATGCAGGGTAGTCACCTGCCCGGGGCGCCCGCCATGACCATCCGCATCCTGACCATCGACGATCATCCGCTGATCCGCCAGGGCATCGCGTCCATGCTGGAGGTCGAGCCGGGGATGGAGGTGGTGGGCGAAGCCGCCGACGCGCAGAGCGGCCTGGAACAGTTCCGGCGCCTGCTGCCCGACATCGCGCTGGTCGACCTGCAGATGCCCGGCATGAGCGGCATCGCGTTGACCCGGCGGCTGCGCGAAGAATTCCCGCACGCCCGCGTCGTCATCCTCACCACCTACCGCGGCGATGCCAACGCGCGCGATGCGCTGGCCGCCGGCGCCTGCGGCTACCTGCTCAAGAGCTCGCTGCGTGGCGAGCTGGTCGACGCGCTGCGCCGGGTCGCGCAGGGCAAGCGCTGCCTGTCGGCGGAAATTTCAGAGGAGATCGCCCAGCACGTCGGCGAGGAAGCGCTGACCTCGCGCGAGCTGTCGATCCTGTCCGCGCTGGCCCATGGCTGGGAAAACAAGCGCATCGCCAACAGCCTGGGTATTTCAGCCGAGACGGTGAAGTCGCACCTGGCGCGCATCTTCGAGAAGGTAGGCGCGCGCACCCGCACCGAGGCCATCCACATCGCACTGCGCCGGGGGCTGGTGCGGCTGGAGGACTGAGCTAGGGCTTCAGCATCGGCAGCGGGCGCAGCGGATGGCGCAATCCATGCCGCAGCGAGAACTGCACCAGGCGCAGATGGAATCCCAATCGGGGGAACTGCGCCACGATCCGGGTGAAGTCCTGCCGGTGCAGCTGGAAACGCCGTACGCCCAGCGACACGTCGATCCAGTCGGCGCGACGGAATGCTTCTACACGCCGATCCTGGTCCCGCTCAACGCGGGACAGGCGGTGGTGTTCGCTGATCATCGCCACCACTACGGGCACCAGCTCGTCCCGGCCCTGGTCCAGCAGGTACCGGCGCGCAAGCCCTTCGGAGGGCGCGAGGTAATCGAAGGTGCCGGCCGTCCAGATCCCCAGGTCGTGGAACGCCACCGCCACCGCGAGCACGTACAGGTCCTGCACGGTGCCGGGCAGCAGGCACCAGCAGAAGTTGGCCACGCGGTAGGCGTGGTTTCGGTAGGGATGGTAGTCCCGACCCAGCGCCTGCGCGTGGTGTTCCAGGATTTCATCGAGCACTGCCAGGCGGTCGAGCATGCCGTACTCCCGGTGCACGCAGGGGGCGCGCTGGCGGCCAGCGTAACCGGAGCAGGCGCGACCGACCGGCCCCCGGATGGGGGAGAGGGCGCGCGCCCGAACGCCCGATGCCGGCGCCCCACCCGCATGTGAGGCTTCCTCCATGGCCTGCCGTGGCCATGCCCCTACTCCGAGGACCTGGCAATGCCTGCACATCGACTGGACCATGCCTCCGGCGCGCCGGTGGAGGACAACGACAACAGTCTCACGGCTGGCATGCGCGGCCCGGTGCTGCTGCAGGACATCTGGCTGCTGGAGAAGCTGGCGCACTTCGACCGCGAAGTGATTCCCGAACGCCGCATGCACGCCAAGGGTGCTGGTGCGTTCGGCAGCTTCACGGTCACGGCGGATATTTCCCGCTACTGCAGCGCCGATGTGTTTGCCGGCATCGGCCGGTCCACGCCCGTGTTCGTCCGCTTCTCCACCGTCGCCGGCGAACGCGGGGCGGCCGACGCAGAGCGTGACATCCGCGGATTCGCGGTGAAGTTCTACACGCGCCAGGGCAACTGGGACCTGGTGGGCAACAACACCCCTGTGTTCTTCTTCCGCGATCCCCTTCGTTTCCCCGACCTCAACCACGCGGTCAAGCGCGACCCGCGCACCGGTCTACGCAGCAGCAGCAACAACTGGGATTTCTGGACCCTGCTACCCGAAGCCCTTCACCAGGTCACCATCGTGATGAGCGAACGCGGCATTCCGCGCAGCTACCGTCACATGCACGGGTTCGGCAGCCATACCTTCAGCATGCTCAATACCCAGGGCAAGCGCCATTGGGTGAAGTTCCACTGGGTGTGCCAGCAGCCGATCGAGAACCTCTCCGATGCCGAAGCCGCGCAGCTCTGCGGCCAGGATCGCGAAAGCCACCACCGTGACCTGCTGGCGGCGATCGAGGCCGGGCAGTTCCCGCGCTGGACACTGTGCATCCAGGTCATGGACGAGGCGCAGGCACACGCGCACCCACACAATCCGTTCGACGTCACCAAGGTGTGGCCGAAGGCCGCCTTCCCGTTGCTGGAGGTCGGTGAACTGGTGCTGGACCGCAACCCGGACAACTACTTCGCCGAGGTGGAACAGGCCGCCTTCAGTCCCGCCAACGTGGTGCCGGGCATCGGCTTTTCGCCGGACCGCATGCTGCAGGCGCGGCTGTTCTCCTACGGCGACGCCCAACGCTACCGGCTGGGCGTCAATCACCACCAGATCCCCGTCAACGCACCGCGCTGCCCGTTCCGCTCCTACCACCGCGACGGTGCGATGCGGGTCGATGGCAACGCTGCCGGCAGCGTGAGTTACACGCCCAACAGCGCGGGGCAGTGGACCACGTCGACCGACATCCCGCGCACCGGGCTCGAGCTTGAGGGCCCTGCCGCACATTGGGACCAGCGCACGGTGGACGACCACTACGAACAGCCTGGCAACCTGTTCCGCGCCATGTCGCCCGCAGCGCGCGCGGCGCTCTTTGCCAACACCGCGCGTGCGATGCACGGCACCTCCGACGTGCTGCGACGACGGCATGCCGAGCACTGCCGCCGCGCCGACCCCGCGTACGGCGCAGGCATCACAGCAGCGTTGGGGCTCGAAGACCACCCCGAACACCAGCACGCCGCCGTGCGTGACCCGCGCGAACCTGCGTAAGCCCACGTCCCGATCATCTTCAGGTCAACCAGAGCGAGCCAGACCATGAGCTACTTCACCACATCCGACGGCACCTCGATCTACTACAAGGACTGGGGCACCGGCCCGGTAGTGTCCTTCAGCCATGGGTGGCCACTCAACGCCGATGCCTGGGAAGCCCAGATGTTCTTCCTGGCCAGCAACGGCTACCGCTGCATCGCCCACGACCGGCGTGGGCACGGGCGCTCCAGCCAGCCGTGGAACGGCAATGACATGGACACCTATGCCGATGACCTGGCGCAGCTGTTCGCGCACCTTGGAGTGAGCGAGGTCACCATGGTGGGTCATTCCACCGGCGGCGGCGAAGTGGCGCGCTACATCGGCCGGCATGGCACCAGCCGGGTGGCCAAGGCGGTGCTGATGGGCGCGGTGCCGCCGATCATGCTCAAGACCGCCGACAATCCCGACGGTCTGCCCATCGAGGTGTTCGATGGTTTCCGCAGCGCCTACCTGGCCGACCGCGCGCAGTTCTTCCTGGATGTGGCGACAGGTCCGTTCTTCGGTTTCAACCGCCCGGGCGCCAAGGTATCCGAAGGATTGATCCGCTCGTGGTGGACGCAGGGCATGCAGTCGGGCCACAAGAATGCGTACGACTGCATCAAGGCGTTCTCCGAAACCGACTTCACCGCCGACCTGGCGAAGTTCGATGTTCCCACCCTGATCATCCACGGCGATGACGACCAGATCGTGCCGATCAAGGCCGCAGCGCTGCGCTCGGCGACGCTGATCAAGGGCGCCCAGCTGAAGATCTACCCCGGCGGTGGCCACAGCCTGGGCGATACCGCCAAGGAGCAGCTCAACCAGGACCTGCTCGCGTTCCTCAGCACCTGAGCGCGCCTTCCCCCGCGCACCCCTTACGCGCCGGCCATGCAGGCGCGCTGCTTCGTCACCGAGGACCTGCCATGAATACTGTTCCCCCCGCAGCCCTGCATGCCGTGCCGTCCGACGTCCGCGGCCCCTCCCGCAGCGAAGAATTCATCAGCGGCGGCGAGCGCGAGCTGTTCATCCGCAGCTGGCGCCCGACCGGGAAGGTGCGCGCGGTGCTGGCCATCGTGCCCGGCTTCAACTCCCATAGCGGGCACTACCAGTGGGCCGCCGCGCAGTTCACCGCGATGGGCTTGGCCGTGTATGCCGTGGACCTGCGCGGCCGCGGCAAATCCACTGGTGAACGTTTCCATGTCGAGCACTTCGACGATTACCTGGCCGACGTGCAGTCGCTGCTGGATGTCGCGCGCTCGCGCGAACCCGGGCTGCCGGTATTCCTGCTCGGGCACAGTGCCGGCGGGGTGATCGCCTCGGCGTACACGCTGGCGCACCAGGACGAACTGGCCGGCCTGATCTGCGAAAGCTACGCCTTCCAGGTGCCGGCACCGGCGCCGGTACTGGCACTGGTGCGCTGGCTCAGTGGCCCGTTCCCGAAGCTGCGGGTGCTCAAGCTGCCCAACAAGGAATTCTCGCGGCTGCCCGAGGTGGTAGCGGCGCTCAATGCCGATCCCCTCATCGCCAACGAGAAGCAGACGGCGCTGACCGTGGCGCAGATGCTGGTCGGCATCGACCGGCTCAAGCGCGGTTTCCCGAGCCTGCGCCTGCCGGTACTGATCGCGCATGGCACCGCCGACAAGGTCACCGTCCCCGCCGGCAGCCAGGTGTTCGACGACAACGCCGGTTCAACCGACAAGACGCTGCTGCTTTACAAGGACCACGCCCATGACCTGCTCAACGATGCAGGGCGCGAAGGCGTGGTGCGCGACTTCCAGCAATGGATCGAGCGGCACCTCACCGCCGCCGCCGCGGCCGATGCGGAGCGCAGCGCATGAGTGCTTCGCTCCCTGCGACAACCATGCGCGCGATCGAAGCGCCGGACCGTTTCGTGGAGGTGCAGGGTCGTCGCCTTGCCTACCGTGACATCGGCAGTGGCACGCCGCTGCTGCTGTGTACGCGCTTCCGCGGGACACTGGATTATTGGGACCCCGCCTTCCTTGATGCGCTCGCGGCGCTGGGCTTCCGCGTGATCACGTTCGACTACAGCGGCCTGGGCGCGTCGACCGGCACGCCCGACTACGGCCCGACCGCGTTGGCCCAGGATGCAAACGACCTTGCCGAAGCGCTGCAGCTTGAGCGCTTCGTTCTGGGCGGCTGGTCGCTGGGTGGGCTGGCCGCACAGGTGTTCCTGGCGCGCTGGCCGCAGCGGCTTACCCACCTGGTGCTGATGGGGTCAGGTCCACCGGGCGACCTGGTGAAGGCACCGGAGCAGCTGTTCTACGACACCGCCAGCGTTGAGGTGAACTCGCTGGAGGATGAAGTGATCCTGTTCTTCGAACCGATGTCGGTGGCCAGCCAGGAAGCGGCGCGCGCCTCGCATGAGCGCATCGCGTCGCGGCCGGGTGCCACCGGCGTACCGGTGCCAATCGATTTCGCCCGTGCCGCCCTGGGCGACCGCCCGCGCAATCCGGTGTTTCCGGCACCCCAGGTGCTGGAGGTGCTCAGACATACCGACATCCCGGTGCTGCACATCGGTGGTGACCATGACGTCAGCTTCCCGGTCGAGAACTGGTACGCGCTCAACAACGCCCTGCCGACGCTGCAGCTGCTGACCTTCCCGCGTACCGGCCACGCGCCCCAGCACCAGCATCCGCAGGCGTGTGCCGAAGCCATCCGCTGTTTCGTTGCCTACGCATGAAGACCAGCCTTCGGGCCCATCCACCGCGGCCAATGACCGCGCACCTGCTTTCCTGATCGACCAGGCCAGGCGGATCGATACCGACGTCGAGAGCGTGATCGTCAGAGGCTCCGGCCATTGGCTGATGGAAGAGGTCCCGGAGCAGACGATCCCCGCGCTGGTCGCGTTTCTGGACAAGTAACCGCCTGACTACCCACCCTCACCGTGCGCGTTCAACCACTCGCGCGGCGAGGCGCCGGTGCGCCGGCGGAAGGCGCGCGAAAAGGTGGGCGCGTCGGCGAAGCCGAGCTCCAGCGCTACCTGCTTCACCGGACGACCGGCCCGCAGCAGCGAGGTGGCTACGTTGAGTTTCCAGTCCAGCGAATACGCCGCCGGCGTGGTGCCGGTGGCGGTCTTGAAGGCAGCGGCGAATGCGCTGCGCGACATGCCTGCGCGTTCGGCCATGCGTTCGAGGGTCCAGTCGGCATCGGGTTCGGCGTGCACCGCCATCAGTGCCTTGGCCAGGCGCGGGTCGGACAGGCCCATCATCATGCCGGGCGACACCTGCGCCTTGCCCGGATGGTCGATGATCCAGCGCAGCACCTGGATCAACACGACCTCGAACAGGCGGTTGGCGAGCAGGCGCGACCCGCAGCGCAACTGGTCCGATTCGGCGAACAGCAGGTCCAGCGTCGCCTGCAGGCCGTCAATGGCGCCTAGTGGCAACACGATCGCTTCCGGCAGCGACTGCACGATCGGGTTGCGGGCGCCACCATCGAAATCGAGCGTGGCGCAGGTGAAGTCCGAGCCGTCCACCGGCGGGTTGATGAACTCGTGGTGCACCGCGCGCGGAAACAGCAGCAGCGTGGGCTCGCTCAGATGGGTGCGTGCCAGGCGCGAGCCGTCGCGATACAGCAGGTCCATTTCGCCCCGGCGCAGCACGTGCAGGAAGCCGCGGCCAGGCTGCGCGTCGAAGTGCTGGTGCCCGCACAGCGGGCCGGCATGGAACAGCGTGGCGTGGACCCGGAACCGCTCCAGCACCGGGGTCAGACGGTCGATGGAAGGACTGGACGAATTGACATCTATGAGCGACATAAAGACACCAAACGTCCAGGACGGGTTCCTATTATGCCCATCAACCGGCCACCCCGCGCCGGCATTCAAAGGAATCCACACCATGTCCCGTATCCCGCTGATCAACGCCGGCGACACCACCGGCGAACGCCAGGCCCTGCTCGGCCAGATCCATTCCGCCTTCGGTGCCACCCCCAACATGTTCCGTGCCGTTGCCAATTCCACCGCTGCCCTGAAGAGCATGTGGGGGTCGTTCGGCGCGCTCGGCGGCGGCATCATTCCGGCCGCGCTGGGCGAGAAGATTGCCGTGGCCATCGCCAACCGCAACGCCTGCGAGTACTGCCTGGCCGCGCACACCGCACTGGGCCGCAAGGCCGGTGCCAGCAGCCAGGAAATGAGCGCCGCGCAGGGCGGTGAGTCCGATGATCCCAAGACGGCTGCTGCGCTGCACTTCGCGCTGCGCGTGGTGGAAGGCCGTGGCCAGATCGACGATGCCGATGTCGCCCAGCTGCGGAACGTGGGCTTCAATGATGAAGCGATCGTCGAAATCCTCGCCCACGTCGCGTTGAACCTGTTCACCAACTACGTCAACGTCGCCTTTGCGGTGCCGGTCGATTTCCCCGGCGTCAAACTGCGTTGATTCCAGCGGTCCGTGCTGGCCGGGTTCCGGCCAGCCAACCCAGGTGTTCCCTCCATCCTGATGCGTGAGACTACGGCAATGACCACGACCTACCGCCCGATCAACTGCGAGTTCCACGATGTGCTGGAAGCCACCGCCACCGGCCAGCGCCGCGTGACCATCGTGTACGTGGACGCGGCTGGAGAGGAATGCACGGCGCTGGCGCGGATCACCGACCTGCGTGCGAAGGAGGGCGCCGAGTACATGCACCTGGACGACGGAAGCGTGGTGCGCCTGGATGCCATTGCGAGCGTGGACGGCGTGCGGCTGGCAGCGTTCTAAAACCTTGGTATGCAGCCTGGTGTCCGCGCCGGTCCAACCGTGCATACCAAGAGATGGCTGTGCGCCACCCGGTGCCGGATCGATAGTGGGGCCTCACCCAAGGAGTCCACCATGTCCGACATCATCATCACCGACAAGCTGCTGTCCGCCTCCGCCTACACCGCGATCATCAACGCGCCGATCGAGAAGGTGGACATCGCGGACTGGCTGTTCAACCTGCCCGAAGCGGAGTATCAGCGCTGCTGCCCGCCCGACCATATCTCCGCTGGCTCGACCCGCACCGACGATGGCACGCGCATGTCCATCAATGTCGAGATGATCGGCAAGACGCTGATGGTCCAGCACTACGTGGCCGAAATTTCCAGGCCAAGCCTGTGCCGCATGGTA
This sequence comes from Stenotrophomonas sp. SrG, assembly GCF_050031795.1. Taxonomy (NCBI): domain Bacteria; kingdom Pseudomonadati; phylum Pseudomonadota; class Gammaproteobacteria; order Lysobacterales; family Lysobacteraceae; genus Stenotrophomonas; species Stenotrophomonas sp. SrG. The sequence continues at coordinate 4,315 of NZ_JBNBBE010000007.1, read as the reverse complement.
TCCACGTCGGACGCGTTCACGCCCAACGGTCGCACGCGGGTGCAGGTGATCTGGACGCTCAGCGTGAAGAAGATCGACGAGAACACCTGCGAATACACCAACAGCGTCGTGGCCCACCCCACGCAGGAATTCCTGGACTTCATCGCCGAACACGGCACGCCGTTCGAAGACGCGGCCGACGCCCGCCAGCGCGATGGCGGCAACCACAACAGCCGCGAGACCCCGTTGTTCGCCGCCAGCATCGAGAGACATGCACTGGCTTCCGCTGCAAGCGCGTTGCTTTGACCTGGAACAGCCCCTGGCAGACGTCGTTCTGGACGCCGGTGAGTCCTTCCACCAAGTTCCCTGAACGCGCCCTTCATTCATGTACCGGTCAGTTCAATATTCAGGGCTGATTAGAGCGCCTAACGGATAATTCACACCTGTCGACCGTCCTTCTCTCTCCCCTCCCCAAGGGGGACGGTCGGCAAAACCAAATAATAAAAAGGTGTGTTCCCGATGATGAAGACCTCCCTGCTTGCCTTGGGCCTGATTGCTGCCCTGCCGTTTGCTGCTTCGGCTGCCGATGGCCTGTCGTACAACTACGTGGAAGGCGGCTACGTGAACACCGATACCAAGGGCGGCTCCGCCGACGGTTGGGCGGTGAAGGGCTCGGCCGCGATTGCGCCGAACTTCCATGTCTTTGGCGATTACAACTCGCAGGAAACCGACCGCGGCAACGTTGATGTTGACCAGTGGCGCGTGGGCCTTGGCTACAACTACGGCATCGCGCCCACCACCGACCTGGTGGCCCGCGTCGCCTACCAGAAGTTCGATCCGAAGGAAGGTCTGGATTTCAACGGCTACGCCACCGAAGTGGGCGTGCGCACCGCGTTCACCCCGATGATCGAAGGCTACGCGATGGCCGGCTACGAAGACTTCAGCAAGAAGCACGGCATCAACCCGGACGGCGAGTTCTACGGTCTGGTGGGCGCGCAGGCCAAGTTCAACCAGAACTGGGGCCTGAGCGGCCAAGTGAAGCTGGCCAAGGGTGGCGACAAGGAATGGTTCGTCGGCCCGCGCTTCACCTGGTAAGCCTGTAGCTGCACGGTACGTTGTTGGATGGCGTGATCTCTCTCCCTCACGCCATGAAGCCCGGCTTAGTAGGCCGGGCTTCACTTATATGGCGCCTACCTCGTCGGGGTGCCACGCAGAAACCCAGCGCAAGCTGGGTTTTCGCGTTCTGGGCATCCGGACGGGGTAAAAAAAACCCCGGCAATGCCGGGGTTCTTCCTGATCATTTGAACAGCGTATCCGGATATTCCGGTTTCTGTTCGCGGGCCAGCAGCGCGCGCAGGCCTTCTTCCGGGGTCTGTTCGCCGTGCAGCACGGCGCGGACCCGGTCGGAGATCGGCAGGTCGATGCCGTGGCGACGGGCCTGGCGCATGACTTCGTCGGCGGTCTGCACCGATTCCACCACCTGGCCGATTTCGCGGATCGCGTCCTGCAGTGACTGCCCACGCCCCAACGCCAGGCCCAGGCGACGGTTGCGCGAGAGATCGCCGGTGCAGGTCAGCACCAGGTCACCCAAGCCCGCCAGGCCCATGAGGGTTTCCGGCTTGGCACCAATCGCAGCGGCCAGGCGCAGCATTTCGTTGAGGCCGCGGGTAATCAGGCCGGCACGAGCGTTGAGGCCCAACTGCATGCCATCGGCCACACCGGTGGCCACGGCCAGCACGTTCTTCATGGCGCCACCGAGTTCGGCACCGACCATGTCATCGCCGGTATAGGCGCGGAATGCCGGGCCATGCATGGCTTCGGCCACCTGCTGGGCGAACTCGGCATCGTCGCCGTGCACGGTAATCGCGGTGGGCAGGCCCAGCGTGACTTCCTTGGCGAACGACGGACCGGTGACCACCGCCAGCGGCACTTCCGGCCCGAGGACCTCGCGCGCCACTTCATGCAGGAAACGCCCGGAGCCGGGTTCGAAGCCCTTGGTGGCCCAGGCCACGCCGGCAGCCGCCGGGCGCAGCGGCGCCAGCGCGCGCACGGTTTCACCGAACGCGTGCGACGGCACCACCACCAGGATCCAGGTGGCGTCCTCGACGGCCGCAGCCAGGTCCGTGGTGGCGCGCAGGGATTCCGGCAACGGAATACCCGGCAGGTAGCGGGTGTTCTCGTGGCGCTGGTCGATGGCCTCGACCATCGCCGCGTCGCGGCCCCACAGCACGGTCTGGCGACCGTGCCGTGCAAGCAGGCTGGCCAGGGCGGTGCCCCAGGAGCCGGCGCCGAGAACGGCGACCTTGTCTGCGTTGTTGCTCATTGCTGCAGCGCCGATCAGGCGTTGCCGGCCGGCTCGGAATCGGCGAGCGAGGTTTCGCCCTGTTCCTGGCGCTGGCGCAGGGTTTCGGCGTACAGGCCTTCGAAGTTGATCGGCTGCAGGAAGAACGGCGGGAAGCCGCCGGCCTGGATCAGCTCGCTCACCAGCGAACGCACGTATGGGAACAGGATGTTCGGGCACTGGGTGCCCAGCAGCACGTCGATCGACTGCGGGTCCAGGCCGACCAGGCCGAACACGCCAGCCTGCTGCACTTCGGCCACGTAGGCGGTCTTGTCGCCGGCCTTGCAGGTCAGGGTCACGGCCAGCACTACTTCGAAGGCGCTCTCACCCAGGCGCTGCACGCGCTGGTTCAGGTTGAGCTGCAGCTCCGGCTGCACGGCTTCGTTGAACACGGCCGGGGCGTTGGGCGATTCGAAGGAAACGTCCTTGACGTAGATCTTTTCGACGGTGAACGCGGGGCCGGTGGCGGCGTCGGCCGGCGCGATGGCGCCGTTGGTATTCGCTTCGGACATTTCCTGTTGCTCCAGAATGAATGCAGTAAAAACGGATTGTTACATGCCCTGCGATGGGGGCGTGTGGCGGCGCGCACAAGGCATGCCGCGCAATCCGGGCAAAATCAGTTGCGGCCCTTGACCAGCGGCAGCTCGGCCTGCTGCCAGGCGGGCAGACCGCCGTCGAGCACGTGCACCTGCTCGAAACCGGCCTTCTTCAAGGCCTTGGCGGCGGTTTCAGAGGCGGTGCCGGTACGGCACACCAGCACCACCGGGCGCTGCTTGGCGTTGGCCACCAGCTTGTGCTCCGGCCCGAACTGGGCAGGCTGCACGTTGCGGCTGCCGGCAATATGGCCCTTCTCGAAATCGGTGCCCGCCGACAGGTCGACCACGACCGCGCCGCCAGCATTGATCAGCTGGGTCAGCTCGGCCGGCTTGATCGACTTGTAGCCGCGCAGCAGGCGGCGCACCTCGGTGACGAGGATGGCGACGGTCAGGCCCACGAAGGCCATCGACAACATCGGGTTTCGGCCGGCAAAGGCCAGCAACTCTTCGTAATTCACTTAGATCACGGGTCGATTAGCGGGCGCCGATTGTCGCACATGCGGGCGAACCGGCGTCCAGCCCTGGGCCAGCTCAGGATTCCTGCCACAGGTCCGGCAGCCCACTGGCCTGCAGCCAGCGCTTGCCATCGGCATCCCAGCGCCAGATTTCCTTGACCCGCACCGAACGTTCGGACTGGGTGTTGATATTGATCACCCGGACCTCGGCATTGCGGCCGATCCGGCCGTCGGGCAGCGGCACGTTGTCGCCGGCGCGGTAGCTGGAGATCTTCACCTGCTCGAACCTGCGCAGTTCCAGGTCGGTCAGCGGGTGCTCCTTGGCGTAGGCCGGGTCCAGGTACGGCAGCATGTCTTCCACGGTGCCCCAGCGCATGGTCGAGTCGTACTTGACCTGGGTTTCCTCGAGCTGCTTGCGCTGCTTCTTGGTGGTTTTCTGCTCGCCGGCGAATGCCGACACGGAAGTCAGGGCCAGCAAGGCCAGCAGCAGGATCTGAAAGGTGCGACGCATGCGAATTCCCCAATCGGCAAGGCGCCCATCCTACCGCCTTGCGAAGGCAACGAAACGTCCGGTCAGTTCAGCTGCGGGCTTGCCGGCCTCGCCGGGCTGGCGGGCCACCACCTCGATGCGGGCCTTGCCGCGCTGGGCGAAGGTGGCCAGGAAGGTGTCCCAGTCCGCATCGTCGGCCGCCTGCGCCTGGGCCAGCAGGTCCTCATAGACCGGGGCCAGGTAGCGCACGTGGCTGTCGGCCACGTAGACATCGGCATCGAAGCCGGCCAGACGCAGGCGCAGGGTGACCAGCGCCCAGCCGGACAGGGTCAGCGCCGAGGACAGGCTGCCGCCGAAGGCGTTGCCCTTGTCATTGACGTTGGCGGCCAGCGGCGCGCGCAGGGCGAGCACGCCGTCGGCATAGGCATCCACGCGGATCTGCATGGCCGCTACA